>NZ_DAMDAY010000102.1:0-16979 GCF_032093475.1 Lysinibacillus sp.
CGGAAGAGAAGCGAACGCCCGCGGAAGAGAAGTGAACCCGCGGAAGAGAAGCGAATACCCGCGGAGGAGAAGTGAATACCCGCGGAAGAGAAGTGAACACCCGCGGAAGAGAAGTGAATACCCGCGGAAGAGAAGTGAACACCCGATGAAGAGGAGTGAACACCCGCGGAAGAAGAGTGAACACCCGCGGAAGAGAAGTGAATACCCGCGGAAGAGAAGCGAATACCCGCGGAAGAAGAGTGAACACCCGCAAACGTTAATCGTAGTTAACAGACGATGATAAATCAGTGATTTTCCTAAATATGTCGAACAAGCGAAATCAAGGATATGTTCATTGAAAGCGTTGTCGTAATCATGTAAACTAATGAGAGGAAAACGGAGGTTATACATATATGGATGGTCCAGTTTCATTAGTACAGTTAATCATTTCTATTTTGTTATTTTTCGTCATGTTCTTTGGTATCGGATTCTTATTAAATATGCTGTTACGTATGACGTGGTTAATGGCGATTGTGTATCCAATTGTTGTCATCTTTATCGTTGATGAAGTCAGCTTCTTAGATTATATATTTAAGCCAGGCTCTGCATTTCCAGCGTTAATCGATAAATTACAAGCTCTTCAGTTTGTAGATATTGCTATTTTATCAGGTGGTTTTGCAGGTTCGATTGTGGCGGGCATTGTGATGATTTTTTTACGAAAAAGTGGATACCGAATGTTCTAATGTGGTTAGTATTCTTCTTTCAATCGAAGGAGGAATACTTTTTTATAGAAAAAAACACAGCTCCTTTTTAAAGGCTGTGTCAGAGTGTTTACAATATGAAAAACTCGTAGGTTATGATGGCGATAAAAATTCCTGTGAGAGCCCCAAAAAATACCTCACTTCGTTTATGACCTAATAGTGTTTTCAATTCCTCCATTTTCTCCTGTCCATCCATCTGTGGCCATTTTTTTAAATCATGTAGTAATGTTTGGAAATCCTTGCGTAGCTGATTGAGGATAGCTGCATGTTGCCCTGCCTGGTATCGAACACCACTTGCGTCGTACATAACGATAATTGAAAACATGGCAGCTACCGCAAAAATGGGGGAATCCAAGCCTGTCTCATAAGCTATAGAGGTTGCCAGTCCAGTGACAGAAGCGGAGTGAGAGCTTGGCATACCACCTGTCGAAGTAAAGAGACTCCATTTTACTTGTCGAGTCATTAAAAAATGGATGGGGATTTTGACAAACTGTGCAAAGAGTACTGCAAAGAGGGCAATTAGTAATGGGGTATTTTGAAGTAAACTCAAATTAATCACAACCTTCACAAATAATTGCTTTTATTATAACATTCATTATTTTCTAAAAGAAGATATAGGCAAATATTACGCGCTTTTCAGAAACTTCGTTATAATAGTAATGGAATGGAGGAATTTACATGCATATTGTAAAAGAAGCAAAAACATTTGAAACGATTTCTACTGAACTATTAGTGGTGGGAGTCACAAAACATCGTGAACAAATGCAGGACTGGACAAGCTTTTCATCATTTTATGGTGAATCACTTGATGCGTGGATTAGTGCAGGAGATGTGTCAACTGAATTAAAGAAACTAACAAAGTTACCATTTGTGAAGGAACATGCCAACCTTAAGCGTATTTTATTTGTAGGACTGGATGAGCGTAAAAACCTAACAGAAGGGGATGTTCGAGCTGCATTTGGCTTAGTTGGAAAAGAATTAAAAGCTTTAAAAGTAAAAGAATATTCCATTTGGCTTGAATCGTTTTCAACAGATTCAATTACTGCAGCAGATGTAGCATTTTTAGCGGGTGAAGGAATTGGCCTTGGCTATTATTCGATTCCGCATTACAAAACAACATCAAATGAAGTAGATAAACGAATCGATGCTGTTCATCTAGTAACAAACTCAGAGGATTTAGATGAGGTAGTAGCCAGCTTTGAAGTAGGTGTCATTTATGCAGATGCTGTCAATGAAGCTCGTAGCTTAATTAATTTACCGCCAAACTTACTAACAGCAACGGATTTAGCTAATTATGCAGAATCTCTTGCAGTTAAATACAACTTTGAAGTAGAGATTTTAGGTAAAGCCCAACTAGAGGAACTAGGCATGGGTGGTATTTTGAGTGTTAACCAAGGCTCTTATGAGGAACCTCGATTAATTACCTTAAAATATAAAGCGACTGAAGATTTTGAAGATCCGATTGGCCTTGTTGGTAAGGGTGTAACATATGATACTGGTGGTTATTCTTTAAAACCAAAAGACTCGATGGTTGGTATGAAGGGTGATATGGGCGGTGCCGCTGCTGTACTTGGTGCCATGAACATTATCGGTGAACTGCGTCCAAATAAAAACGTCGTAGCTGTTATCGGTTCTACAGACAACATGGTTTCTGATACAGCATTTAAACCAGATGATGTCATTACAACGTATAGTGGAAAAACAGTTGAGGTGTTAAATACGGATGCAGAAGGACGTTTAGTTCTGGCAGATGCGACTACATATGCTAAACAGCAAGGGGCTACATCACTTATCGATGTTGCTACTTTAACAGGCGGCGTCATTACTGCATTAGGTATGGATAAAACAGGTGCTCTTGCGAATGATGATGCATTCTTTGAAGCATTTATGGAAGCCGCAAAAGAAACTGATGAATTTGTTTGGCGCATGCCTTTAACAGAGAACGATAAAAAACGAATTCGTAAGTCAGATGTAGCTGATTTAAATAACTCTCCTGGCCGTGATGGTCATATGATTTTCGGTGGGGGCTTTGTAGGAGAATTCGTTGGTGATACACCATGGATTCACTTAGATATTGCTGGCACATCTGATGCGGTAGCTGTTCATGATTTAGGACCAAAAGGCGGTACAGGTGTTATGGTTCGTACGCTTGCGAATTTTGTTCAACGTCTAGGCGAAGAAAAATAATAGACCATATCAATTAGCGGGAGTTTTCCCGCTGATTTTTTATGATTACAGGTACTAATCCCGATAGATTAGGCATTATACATATGATAGATGTGTCTTCCTTCATACGATAGAGTAAAAAGGGGAGGTAGCATATGCGCAATTTCGGAGGTTACCCAGGAGGAGGATTTGGTGGTCTTATTTGGCCATTTGGCGCACCGTTTTTTGGTGGGTTTTTAGGAAGTTTCCTTGGCTCTCAATTTAATCAATATCCTTACAATCCATATTATCCAAACTATCGACCATATCCGCCAGGTCCATATTTTCGACCAGGTCCGAGATATCGTAGACCATGGTAAGCACATAAAAGATCAACCAGTTGTCGGTTACAAAATCGGCGACTGGTTTTTTATATTGATTGAACATGGAGCAAATTTGGTGTTGACAGAATATACTAAATTATTTATTATTCTTATTATATTACTAAGAATTAAATACGAGGCTGACTAGCAAACTAGAGGCTATTATTGTTCATAGACATTTTTGTGTCTAAGGAATAATATTGGCCTTTTTTCTTTATCTTGATTCAGTAATTGTTTTTTTCGAAAGCAATGTGTCTTGTACAGAAGAGGAGTGAAATAAATGGGGAAAGTTTATATCGTAGGTGCAGGTCCTGGGGATGTTGACCTCATTACGGTCAAAGGATTACGTTGTATTGAATGTGCAGACATCATTTTATATGACAGACTCATAAATAAAGAGCTATTAGCCTACGCAAAGAAAGATGCTAGATTAATTTTTTGCGGTAAATTACCACAACAGCATGCCATGATTCAAGAGCATATCAATCAAACACTTGTCAGTTACGCACAGCAAGGCTATGTCGTAACACGATTAAAAGGAGGAGACCCATTTGTCTTTGGCAGAGGAGCTGAGGAGGCTGAGGTACTAGCTAAGCATGATATACCATTTGAAATTGTTCCTGGTATTACGTCGGGTATAGCAGCACCAGCTTATGCAGGGATTCCTGTGACACATCGAGATTTAGGTTCAAGTTTTGCCATGGTTACGGGGCATATGCAAGATGGTAAGGAAGACGCTATACGTTGGGAAAGTCTTGCAAAAGGGATCGATACGATTGCCATTTATATGGGGGTTGGTAATCTGCCATACATCCGTCAACAGCTACTCAAATATGGACGTGATGAAGAAACACCTGTAGCCGTTATTCATTGGGGCACTTTTTCATCTAAGCAAAAAACGGTTACGGGTACTTTAGCCACAATTGAAGAAAATGTCCGTTTAGAAAATGTTCAAAACCCTAGCATCATTTTAGTGGGGAAGGTTGTGACACTAAGAGAAACCATTCAATGGTTTGAGAGTAACCATCCACAGCCAGTCCAAATTACTGGGTAAGGATGTGGATTTATGCAGGCTATTTTATATATTGCACATGGTAGTCGTGTCAAGGCAGGTGTAGAGCAAGCCGTAACATTTCTTCAAGGAGTTCAACAAGCAGTCCATGTATCTATTCAGGAAATATGCTTTTTAGAGCTTGCAACACCAACAATTGCTGAAGGAATTGAAAGCTGTATACGAAAGGGTGCAACAACGATTGCTGTGGTGCCCATTCTGCTCCTGGCTGCCCAACACGCAAAGCAAGATATTCCGATAGAAATTGCGAAAGCTCAAAAACAATATCCTTATGTAAAATTCACTTATGGTGAGCCTCTTGGAATCCATGAACGATTAATTGATACCTTACAAGCTAGGATTATAGAAAAACAGCAACCTAATCGCAATGCCCGTGTTTTACTTATTGGGCGTGGGAGTAGTGATCCAAGCGTCAAAAGAGATTTAGCTAAAATTGCCGCGCGGTTACGTACTAAATATAACTATCATTCAGTGGAAACATGCTTTTTATATGGGATGGGACCAACATTTGAAGACTGGCTTCAACAAGCAAAAGGGGAGCAACAACAAGTCTTTATCGTACCCTATTTATTATTTACAGGTATATTACGGCAAAGTATTACCAAACAATTACAGGGCTTTGACAGCAAGAACATCATGTTATGTGAAAGCTTAGGCTATGACGACAATGTAAAAAAGGTGTTAGTGGAACGTATTGATGAATTACTACAAGTTAAAGAGGAAGGTGTTTCGTAATGGTAGATAAAAGGGCAGAAAATGTAAATCTAGCATTAGATAATGTCCGCCAAATGTTAAATACAGTGAACCACGGATCAATTACATTGATTGTTCAAAACTCTTACGTGGTTCAAATAGAAAAAAAGGAAAAAATAAGACTTCGATAATTTCTTTGAAAGAGGATTAAATGATAATTCGTGAGGTGGCAAAGATTGAAATTGCAAGTAATAAATAGTCCATTTAATGAAGAGCAGGTGAAGCTATTAAATGAGCTTCTTCCTAAATTAACAATCGAACAGAAAATATGGCTAAACGGCTATTTAAGTGCACCACAAGCAACACTTGAAGCGCTTGTTGAAGATGCATTACCAGCGGCCGAACCTATTACAAAAACAATGACGATTTTATATGGCTCGCAAACAGGCAATAGTCAAGGGTTAGCGGAAAAATACGCGTCAGCTTTAAAAGCCCAGAATGTAGATGTTACAATTTCATCCCTAGGGAAATTTAAAGCAACGAATTTAAAAAAGATCACCAATCTCTTACTGATTGTCAGTACACATGGAGAGGGAGATCCACCAGATCAAGCGATTCAATTCTATGAATTTTTGCATAGTAAGCGTGCACCAAAACTAGAGCATTTACACTATTCAGTTCTTGCTTTAGGGGATAGCTCCTATGAATTTTTCTGTAAGACTGGTAAGGATTTTGATGAACAATTTGCTAAATTAGGCGCAAAAAGAATTGTTCCTCGAACTGATTGTGATGTGGATTATGATGACGCAGCTGCACAATGGTTCTTAGCCGTAGAAAAGGAATTTCTGCAACAGACGACAGCAGTAACAGCAACACAAACCAATGAAAACCAAGGTCTAGGAGATTCTACATATTCAAGAAAAAATCCATTTTACGCTGAAGTGTTAGAAAATATTAATTTAAATGGTCGCGGCTCTAATAAAGAAACACGTCATCTTGAATTATCTATTGAGGGCGCTAATTTTCATTTTGAACCTGGAGATAGTATTGGGATTCAACCGGAGAATGATGAACAGTTAGTTAGTGCATTATTGACTGCACTGGAGTTTAATCCAGAAACCGAGGTGACGGTTTTGGATGAAGCAATCACTATCAAGCAGGCTCTACAGAAAAAGTTAGAAATTACCGTGTTATCTAAGCCGTTACTTGAAAAAGTTAGTGCCTATACAAAACATCCTGAGTTTTTAAAGCTATTGGAAGAGCCTAATGCTTGGAAGGACTATGCAGAGGGAAGAGACTTACTTGATGTAGTAGAGGATTTTGCACCTTTTACTTGGAGTGCTCAGCAATTTGTCGAGATGCTCCGTAAAATTCCAGCACGACTTTATTCCATAGCTAGTAGCCAAAAGGCCAATAGTGAAGAGGTTCATTTAACGATTAGTAAGGTAAGTTATGAGACTAATGGTAGACAACGTCTTGGTGTTTGCTCTGGTAGTATATCAGAACGCATTCAACCCGGCGATACTTTACCAATTTATGTTCATAAAAACCCGAACTTCAGATTACCAGAAAATGAGGATACACCAATTATTATGATTGGTGCGGGCACAGGTGTTGCTCCTTATCGTGCTTTTCTAGAAGAACGAGAGGAGTTAGGCATTGAGGGGAAAGCTTGGCTCATCTTTGGTGATCAACATTTTGTCACGGATTTCCTCTACCAGACGGATTGGCAACGATGGCTTGCTTCTGGCACATTAAGCCAAATGCATGTTGCCTTCTCACGGGATACCGAGAAAAAAGTATATGTTCAACATAAATTGCAAGAACATGCAGCAAGTTTTTATGAATGGCTTGAGCAGGGTGCAGTCATTTATGTATGTGGGGATAAAAAATCAATGGCAGCTGATGTCGATGCAACCATTCATCAAATTATTGAGCAGCAAGGACAGAAAACACCAGAAGAAGCAAAATCCTTTGTGAAAGAATTAAAGCAGCAAAAACGCTACCAACGGGACGTTTATTAACAGTATTTCGTGCATGTTAAAAAACCTATAGTGAACCTTTGCTAGCAAGCGGGGTCTTAGGTGTGTCAGAAAACACCGAAGTGTTATGGATTAAAGGAGCGATAAGGAATGTCAGAAAAAATAGTATTACCTCCACAGCCTGGGAAACCAAGCGATGTAGAACGTATTAAGACCGAAAGTAATTACCTACGTGGAACACTTGAGCAATCGATGAATGATCCATTAAGCTCTGGTATTCCTGAGGATGATAATCGTCTAATGAAATTCCATGGCAGTTACTTACAGGATGATCGAGATCTTCGCAATGAGCGTCAACGTCAAAAGCTAGAACCAGCCTATCAATTTATGGTTCGTGTACGAACACCTGGAGGAGCAGCTACACCGGCTCAATGGCTTGTTATGGATGAAATGGCAAGAAAGTATGGGAATGGTTCCTTAAAATTAACAACACGTCAAGCATTTCAAGTACACGGCATTTTAAAATGGAATGTGAAAAAATATATGCAGGAAATCAATGAAGTGTTATTGGATTCTCTTGCAGCATGTGGAGATGTAAACCGCAATGTGATGTGTAATGTGAATCCAAATCAATCTGCATTGCATGAGGAAGTGTATAATTGGTCAGCTAAATTAAGTGAGCATTTATTACCTCGAACGCGTGCATACCATGAATTATGGTTGGATGGAGAAAAGGTAGTAGATAGTCAGGATGAAGAAATTGAACCGATTTACGGAGCTCAATATTTACCACGTAAATTTAAAATTGGAATTGCCATTCCACCAAGTAATGATGTAGATGTTTTTTCACAGGATATCGGCCTTATTGCCATTGTTGAAAAGAACGAACTTATCGGATTTAATATTGCTGTTGGCGGAGGAATGGGTATGACACATGGTGATCATGATACCTATCCACAGCTTGCTCGTGTAATTGGCTTTATTACACCCGATAAATTGCTAGAAACAGCAGAAAAAATACTGACGATCCAGCGTGATTATGGAAATCGCTCTGTTCGCAAAAATGCACGTTTTAAATACACGATTGATGCAAGAGGACTTGAATGGTTCCAAGAAGAATTAACTCGTCGTCTAGGCTGGGAAATTCAGCCGGCTCGCCCCTATACATTTGAGCGTACAGGTGATGAATTTGGCTGGATTAAAGGGTCTGATGGCAATTGGCATTATACATTATTCATTCAAAATGGTCGTTTAAAAGATTTTGAGGATTATCAGTTGTTAACTGGATTACGAGAAATAGCTAAGGTACACACAGGTGATTTTCGTTTAACACCAAACCAAAATTTAATGATTAGTAATGTAACACCACAGAACAAGGACAAAATAAATACGATTATTGAACAATACAAGCTAACGGATGGGGCCCATTATTCAGCGTTACGTCGCAATTCTATTGCCTGTGTTTCTTTACCGACATGTGGTTTAGCGATGGCTGAAGCAGAACGCTATTTACCCTCTCTAATTACTAAAATCGATGAGATTATTAATGAAGCGGGCTTAAATGAAACCGAGATCGTCATTCGTATGTCTGGTTGTCCAAATGGATGCTCACGTGCAGCTATGGCAGAAATCGGCTTTATCGGTAAAGGGCCAGGAAAATATAATATGTACCTAGGTGCTAGCTTTACAGGCAATCGCTTAAATAAAATCTATCGTGAAAATATTGGCGAAGAGGAAATTTTAGCAGAGCTACGCCCAATTCTTCTACATTTTGCGAAGGAACGTTTAGAGGGCGAGCATTTTGGAGACTTTGTTATTCGCGCTGGGTATGTAACAGCCGTGTATGATGGAAGAGATTTTCACTAATCTTAAAAACCATGTAGCATTTTCTTTGCTACATGGTTTTATGTTGTTAGAAAAAGATGATGGGTAGGGTGAGGGGGGATATCTGTTCCACCTGCCACAAAAATTCTATTTAAATAGAGTAATCCTCAGGTATAAACACCTTCAATTGTTTCGGCTTTACAAATACTTGATCGCCAACATGAAGCTGGAGATGATGAAATTGCTCTTTAGATAACTCTACCTCTAAAAACTCATCAAGATCCTCACGGCGTAGCTCCATTTGAACAATAGGGCCTAACAAATGTATATGACTGATTATAACAGGAACCGTACCTGGAATACTTGTTTTCTCAATATGAATATCATGCGGGCGTACATAGCCAATGGCGTTGTCTTCAGTATGTGTTAAAGCATCAGGTACATCAAGTGCAATTTCGCCATGCAAGAGCTTGCCATTATGTAAGCGCCCTTTAAAAAGATTGACATTGCCTAAAAAATCATAAACAAACGGACTTTTAGGATTTGTATATACCTCGTCTGGACTGCCAATTTGCTCAATTTTGCCATTGTTCATGACCACAATACGATCAGCTACATCAAGTGCTTCCTCTTGGTCATGTGTAACAAAAATACTTGTAATATGAAACTCATCATGCAGCTTCCGTAGCCAGCGACGTAACTCCTTGCGTACTTTTGCATCAAGGGCTCCGAATGGTTCATCTAATAAAAGGACTTTAGGCTCTACAGCCAGTGCTCTTGCTAGTGCTACACGTTGACGTTGTCCTCCGGAAAGCTGCGTTGGATACCGGTCAGATAAATTTTCAAGTTTAACTAGTTGCAACAATTCCATTACTTTTTTTGTTATTTCTTCCTTTGAAGGTCTGTTTTTTCTTGGACGAACCTTTAGGCCATAACCCACATTATCAAAGACTGTCATATGACGGAAAAGTGCATAATGTTGAAACACAAAGCCTACGTTGCGTTCCTTTGGATGTTGATTGGTTATCGATTGCCCATCAAATAATATGTCCCCAACATCAGTAGCTTCAAGCCCTGCAATGACACGCAATAAAGAGGTTTTTCCTGAACCGGAAGGGCCAAGCAATGCTACTAGCTCTCCAGATTGAATATGGACTGATACATCCTCTAATGCTTGGAAGGAACCATATTTTTTAGATACGTTCTGAATTTGTATACTCATAGTGACGATCTCCTTTTAACTAGATTTTGATTTCCAGGCAATCATGTCTTTCACTACTAATGTAAAGATTGCCATGACACTCATTAAAGATGCGACAGCAAAGGCTGCTGAAAATTGATATTCATTATAAAGAATTTCAATATGAAGTGGCATCGTATTGGTCAAACCTCGAATATGACCGGATACAACAGAGACAGCACCAAATTCTCCAATAGCACGGGCATTACATAAAATTAACCCATAAAACAGTCCCCATTTAATATTCGGTAATGTAACATACCAAAAGGTCTTAAAACCACTAGCACCAAGTGAAATAGACGCTTCCTCCTCAGAGGTTCCCTGTGTCTGCATGAGCGGGATTAACTCACGTGCTACAAAGGGCAACGTGACGAAAATAGTGGCGAGAACAATACCAGGGAGGGCAAAAACAATTTTTATATTGTTTGCGAACAGCCAATCACCAAATAGTCCCTGAGAGCCAAACAAAAGAATAAACACTAAACCTGCGATAACAGGCGAGACTGCAAAAGGTAGATCAACAATGGTAAGTAAAAGATTTTTTCCTTTAAAATTAAATTTTGTGAGTGCCCAAGCAGCCATTACACCAAAAATAGCATTCAATGGTACCGTAATCGCCACAACAATAAGAGTAAGTTTAATAGCTGCTAATGCATCTGGATGTGTAATAGCTGCTAGATAAACATCTATTCCTTGTTGAAAGGCAGTAATAAAAATAGATACTAACGGCAGCACAATAAATAAAGCTAAAAAAGCGAAGGCAACGCCAGTTAACGTATAGCGAATAATACGAGGCTCCTGTAATGCAGCAGACGTTGTGACAGCTTTATTTGACTGTTGAATAAAAGTTGATTGTTCCATAACGTACCTCCTAATGCACAAAGCGACGATTAGTTAGCCATTGTATGAAGTTGATGGTGAATAACAAAATAAAGGATGTGACAAGCATGACAACTGCTATTGCTGTTGCACCCGCATAATCATATTGCTCTAGCTTTGTCATAATGATTAATGGCGTAATTTCCGTTTTCATCGGCATATTTCCAGCAATAAAAACAACAGAGCCATATTCACCTAATGCCCGAGCAAAGGCTAACGAAAAGCCAGTTAATATGGCGGGTAATAGCTCAGGCAAAATAACTTTACGGAAGGTTTGTAATCGATTTGCGCCAAGACTTGCTGAAGCTTCTTCCACCTCAGCACTACTATTTTGTAATACAGGCTGAACTGTTCGCACAACAAAGGGTAGCCCGATAAAAGTTAAGGCAATAATGATACCAAGGGGTGTAAAGGCAATTTTAAAATTGAAAAATTGGCCGATCCAACCATTTGGTGCATAGAGTGACGTTAAAGCAATGCCTGCGACAGCAGTTGGTAAGGCAAAAGGTAAATCGACAAGTCCATCGATGATTCGTTTAAAGGGAAATTGGTAACGAACAAGAACCCAAGCGATAATTGTGCCGAAAATAACATTGAGTAAACCAGCAATTAACGCTGTGCTGAAGCTTACTTTATAAGAAGCAACAGCACGAGGGTCTGTAATAATATCGATAAACGCCGTCCAGCTTAATGACATGGTATGAATAAAAATCATAGAAAGTGGCAATAACACTAGTAAACTAACATAAAGCATTGTATAACCGAGTGATAGATGAAAGCCTGGAATAATGCGATGCGATTTTTTAAGACGGATTAAACTACTCATTAAAACGCTCCTTATTGTGGTACGTATATTTCATCAAAGGTACCACCATCTTTAAAGTGGGTTGCTTGTGCTTGTGCCCAGCCACCAAAATCATCTATTGTGACAAGTTCAAGCTGTGGGAATTGTTCTTTATACTTCGCCAAAATCGTTTCATTACGTGGTCGATAATAGTTTTTCGCAGCAATTTCTTGCCCGATATCGCTATATAAATGCTGTAAGTAAGCCTCAGCCACTTCGCGTGTCCCTTTTTTATCAACAATTTTGTCGACAAGAGCAACTGGTGGTTCAGCTAAAATACTTAATGAAGGTGTAACGATTTCAAATTCATCCTTACCTAATTCATTTAGAGATAAGTATGCCTCATTTTCCCATGCAATTAAGACATCACCGATTTTTCGTTCTACAAATGTTGTAGTGGCACCACGAGCTCCGGAGTCTAGTACCTCTACATTGCTATATAGTGATTTCATAAATTGTTTTATTTTTGTTTCATCATCGTTATATAATTTCCCAGCATAAGCCCAAGCAGCTAAGTAATTCCAACGTGCACCACCAGAAGTTTTAGGGTTCGGTGTAATGACAGACACATCTTTTTTAATCAAGTCATTCCAGTCTTGAATGTTTTTTGGATTACCCTTACGTACTAAAAAAACAATGGTTGATGTATATGGAGTAGAGTTATGATCAAACTCTGTCTGCCAATCTTTATCCAAGAGATCGCGCGTTTGAGCAATTTCATCAATATCGTAAGCTAGTGCAAGTGTGACAACGTCAGCCTCAAGCCCATCGATCACCGCCCGCCCCTGTTTACCAGATCCACCATGAGATTGATTGATCGTGACATCTTGACCTGTTTCATCCTTCCATTTTTTAATAAAGTCTTTGTTGAATTCATCGTAAAGCTCACGTGTCGGATCATAGGAGACATTTAGTAGTTCTACAGATTTCTTTGCATCCTGGTCACTTGCTTCTTTGTCTGAGCTAGCACGCCCACAGCCTGTTAAGCCCAAAGCAAATAAAGATAATAGCGCTATTGATTGCAGTACAAATTTTCTTTTTTTCATATCATTTCGCTCCTTTTCTGTCTAAAGAATGCAAAAGGCCACCCCCCCATAGTGAATTCACCTCATGGGTAGATGGCCTTCAGATCCTCTGATCAGCATGTTATTGTTGGTGTCAAAGCTTTAGTAATACATTAAACATATATTTCCTATTAGTCAACAAGGAATTATAAAAAGATTTTTTATTTTCAATTTTCCATTCATCATATGCAACTGGAGAATTGAAAAAGTGGGATTATTTAAAAATTTTAAAAACCTAGTTGACTGCTAGGTGTACTTTAGTATATATTTGGTAATAAGAAAAATGATTGAAGAACGAGGTAGCAACTACTAGTGAACAATCATTAAATAAAGAGCTGGCTAGTCAAACTAGAGGCGTTTTAACAAAGACCTGTTTTACTGTGTCTGTTGTTAGAACGCCTTTTTTCGCTATGAGGGGGATTCGATGTTAACATATGCAAATTGGCAAGAACCAACCATTGATTTTCAAATCGATGAAACGTATAAGGCAGCACTGGAGGTGTTAAAGTGGAGCTTTCAAGAATATGGGGATGAAATCGTCTATGCATGTAGCTTTGGTATTGAGGGAATAGTACTCATTGATCTTATTTCAAAGGTAAGGCCTGATGCGAAGATTGTCTTTTTAGATACAGATGTTCATTTTAAAGAAACATATGAAACTATTAATAAAGTTAAAGAAAGATATCCGCTATTAAACATCGTTATGAAAAAACCTGCACTTACACTTGAACAACAAGCTGCACAATATGGCGATGAACTATGGAAGTCAAATCCAAATAAATGCTGTGACATTCGTAAAATTAAGCCTTTACATGAAGCTTTGTCAGGGAAAAAGGCTTGGATTTCTGGCTTACGTCGTGAACAGTCGCCAACACGTCAACAAACAAATTTTCTTAATCGCGACGAGAAATTTACATCCATTAAAGTTTGTCCATTGATTCATTGGACTTGGAAGGATGTCTGGCGCTATGTCTCTAAGCACAATCTGCCATACAATCCTTTGCATGATCAAGGTTATCCAAGTATTGGCTGTGAGCATTGTACAAAGCCAGCATTTACAATGGATGATTTACGGTCGGGCAGATGGCAAGGGTCGGGTAAAACAGAGTGCGGGTTACATGAGTAAAGGAGTTATGCCATGCTTGAATATTTTGCAATAGCGATTAGTTTATTTTTTGCGATGAATATAGGTGCTAGCGGAGCAGCAGCCTCTATAGGGGTTGCTTATGGTGCAGGTGCCATCAAAAAAGCGTGGCAAGCATTGCTGTTATGCGCAGTAGGTGTTTTTAGTGGAGCGATATTAGGCGGAGGAGAAGTTGTCAAAACGATTAGCTCTGGCATTATGCCACAGGAGTATATAACGGTAAAAATTGTTGTCATTATTTTAATTTCAGCAACAAGCTCTTTGTTTTTTGCCAATCTTCTAGGCATACCATTATCAACAAGTGAAGTAACGGTAGGTGCCGTTGTTGGGGTTGGTATTGCCTATAAAGTGCTATTCGTCAATTCTTTGCTTGTTATCATCTCATTTTGGATTATTGTACCACTTGTAGCTTTTATTATAGCTCTTATATTTGGCAAGCTGTTATATAAATTACAAAGTAGAGGACAGCTAAAAGATCGTCCGATTTTAACGATCCTTCTAGTATTGGCTGGATTTTTTGAAGCTTTTTCGGCTGGCATGAACAATGTGGCAAATGCAGTTGGACCACTTGTTGGTGCAGGTATGATGGACGTTACGACAGGTATTATCCTTGGTGGGGCCTTTGTCGCAATCGGCGCTATGCTACTTGGCAAACGTGTTCTTGAAACAAACGGCAAAAAAATTGTGCGCTTTAAAAAAGCAGAAGGAATTTTAATATCTAGTACAGGTGCACTTCTTGTAGGGATTAGTTCAATATTTGGACTTCCGGTTCCATTAACACAAGTAACGTCTTCATCCATTATTGGAATGGGTATGGCACAGAATGGGAAACAAATTTTTCATCAGCATATTGTGAAAAAAATTATTCGCATTTGGATTGTTTCGCCCATCTTTTCGTTAGCTATTTCTTATTTTCTAGTACAGCTATTTTTAGAGAAGGATCTCTACGCCATTATTTTAATTGGCAGTATTATTGTTGGAACACTGGGAGTCATTAGTTTAATGCGTACAATGCGTGAAGAGGAGCAATCTATCTATGATGCAGGGGAAGGCATTTAAATTAGTTCCTATAAATATATGTTAATATATAAAACTTAGTAATTCGCTAGAATTAGGAGGAGATTTTAATGAGTTTACAACCACATGGTGGTCTTCTTGTGCAAGCATTTAATCCAGAAAAGGATATTACAACGATTCACAAAAAGATAGAGTTGGATGCAATTTCATTGAGTGATTTAGAGCTAATTGCGATAGGAGGCTATAGCCCAATTGAAGGCTTTCTAACACAGGAAGACTATGAGTCAGTCGTGGAACAAAGCCGCTTAGCATCTGGAGTAGTATGGAGTATTCCTATTACTTTACCTGTTACAAAAGAGAAAGCTGCAACGCTAGAGCCTGGTGATGAAGCTACATTAGTATTTAATGATGTAATTTATGGGGTTATTGAAGTGGCAGATATTTATGAACCGAATAAGCGAAAAGAGGCATTGCTCGTTTATGGTACGGAGGATTTAGCCCATCCTGGAGTTCAAAAGCTTCATGAACGACCTGCAATGTATGTTGGAGGAAAAATTACATTAATCAACCGTATCGCTCGAAAGTTTCCTACATATTCCTTTGATCCAGTGGAAACACGACAATTATTTGCTGAAAAGGGATGGAAGACGATTGTCGGCTTCCAAACTCGTAATCCTGTCCATAGAGCACATGAATATATTCAGAAGGCAGCACTTGAAACGATTGATGGGTTATTTTTAAACCCTCTTGTTGGTGAAACAAAATCGGACGATGTGTCAGCTGCAATTCGAATGGAGAGCTATGAAGTTTTATTGAAAAACTATTATCCTGAAAATCGTGTTCAATTAGGTGTGTTCCCAGCAGCTATGCGCTATGCAGGACCACGAGAGGCTATTTTTCACGCACTAGTGAGAAAAAATTATGGCTGCACTCATTTTATTGTAGGTCGTGATCATGCAGGTGTAGGTGATTATTATGGTACGTATGATGCACAAAAAATCTTTGAGCAATTTACTGAAGATGAATTAGGCATCGTCCCATTAAAATTTGAGCATAGTTTTTATTGTCAACAATGCGAGGGAATGGCTACGACAAAAACGTGTCCACACGATAGTTCGGCTCATGTGATTTTATCAGGAACAAAAGTACGTGAAATGCTACGAAATGGAGAAGTGCCTCCAAGCACATTCAGTCGTAAAGAAGTGGTAGACGTCCTAATTAAAGGCATGCGAAAGGAGGTAGTTAAATGAGCTCAAACATCGTTTGGCATGAAGCCTCCATTACGAAAGAGGAGCGCCGTTCAAAAAACAAACATCATAGCTTTATATTATGGTTTACAGGCTTATCTGCTTCAGGAAAATCATCGGTAGCAAATGCCTTTGCTCAGAGATTATTTGAAAGAGGTAATCAAGCCTTCGTGTTGGATGGTGATAATGTCCGTCATGGCTTGAATAAGGATTTAGGATTTGATGAGGCAGGCAGAAAGGAAAATATTCGCCGAATAGGAGAAGTTTCTAAGCTATTTATAGAAGGCGGTCAAATTGTGTTAACAGCTTTTATTTCGCCTTATCGGGAGGATCGCCAAGTGGTACGCGAGCTTGTAGAAGATGGCGAATTTCTTGAGGTTTTTGTTAAGTGTTCGGTAGAAATATGTGAAAAACGAGATCCAAAAGGTCTGTATAAAAAAGCAAGAAATGCGGAAATTGCTAACTTTACAGGAATTAGCGCACCGTATGAAGAACCAGAAAATCCAGAAGTTATTTTGGATACAGAACAATATTCCATAGAGGAATGCGTTGAACAGCTGACGGATATTTTAACAGCCAAGGGATATATTTAACGAAAAAATCTGCTCGAGAGGACCATCGAGCAGATTTTTTCTATATTTATTTCACATTTTGTTCCTTTTTCATTCTGTCAATTTCAGGACCTAGCTCATCACGTACTGTCCC
>NZ_DAMDAY010000103.1:0-13386 GCF_032093475.1 Lysinibacillus sp.
GTGATGAACGATGGGGCACCTCTTGCGTTCTTTGAAGGCAAATATAGCAAAGTTAGTCAGCCAATAAGCTTATAATATTAGAAACCATCGTTTGGAGGATATTTCTTTAAACGATGGTTTTATTCTTTATGGTAGAATAGATGAAACTATCAATTCTAAAGAGGTATTCGGAATGAAAATTGCTATAATAGCTGATGTCCATGGAAATAAAGATGCTTTACAAGCTGTACTAACAGATATTCAGAACCGAGGAATTACAACTATCTATAATTTAGGAGATAGCTTGTATGGCCCGTTATTCCCATTGGAAACGTATAATCTTTTAAGGAAACCAAATATTCAGAGTATTAAAGGGAATTGTGATCGAATTTTATTAGAACAGGACACGTCTAATTCGACAGTGCAATATGTACAGAATTTATTAACGGAGGAGCTTAGAACGTGGATCACAAATTTACCTACTTATTTACAAACAGATAATTTCTATTTCTGTCATGGTACACCGACAAATGATGAAATATATTTATTAGAGGAAATAAGCTCTAATGGATCAGTCCTTAAAAAACCGGAGAAGATTATGGATCTAGTAAGTGATATTCCACAAAAGCTTATTTTTTGTGCACACACACATATACCAAGGGTTGTTTATCTTCCAAATAATAAAATCATTATTAATCCTGGAAGTGTTGGATTACCAGCTTACGAGGATGAATTACCGATCTATCACAAAATGGAATCAGGCTCACCATTTGCTAATTATGCAATAGTGACAAAACAAAATGAAGATTGGCTAATAGAGCAATTACATATTCCATATAATGCTAATGAAGCCATTAGCGCAAGCCAGAAAAATGGTCGTTTAGATTGGGCTAGAGCACTGAAAACAGGAAGAATTTAAGCAGGGATTTTTCTCTTTTTTTATTCATTCATAAAAACGTATCGAGTTAAATAACTCAATACGTTTTTTGTATCTTTAAGTAGTTATTTGCATTTAATTACTTCAATATATCTGTACATGCCACGTAACATAACAGGGTCATCCTTTATCATTTTGAGCCTTTGTTCATTTTGCTTAAACAATTCCTCAAAACTACGCCCAATATCGGTTCCTAGGATGCTTATAAATGGTCTAATTAGTTTTTTTATAAATGAGATTTTTTGATTTTTAGGTGCGAACTTATCAAAAATTAAAATTCTCCCGTCTTGTTTCAAGACTCGAATCATCTCTTGCATGCATTTATTATCATCTGGAACGACAGAAAGAATCAAACTCGCTACGATATAGTCAAATGATTCATCTTCAAAAGTCATTTTTTGAGCATCCATTTCTAACAACTTAATTGAAGAGTGCTCGAATTTACGTTTTGCTTTAGCTAGCATGTCAGGAGAATAATCAATTGCTGTAATATCATATTTTTCATAATTGATTAACTCTAGATCAGCACCAGTACCAATACCTACATACAAGATTTTTTGTTTGCTTTGAAAAGGTACTTCTTGAAAAATCCTTTTTCTTGTCTTTAAAAACATACCTGCATTAAAAAATTGATCGTAGAAGGTAGAGCCAATTTTGTAAATAATCTTATTCCATGTATTATTCAATATGCTATCCCATCTTTCAACAGTGATTGGGTTCTAAAATCATTTTCGGAAGGCATAAAAAGGGTAGGGAACTATGCCTTTATTATTCCTTTAAATAACTCTGTACAAATAGAAATAAATCAGAATCATGTTCTAAAATATATTGTTTCAAATTCTTATGATACTGGTTAATTCCAATGATATTTCTTTCATAATCAAACATGATTGTAAACGATTCTTCCGGATTAGTTGAACTGACTATAATAACAGCATCCTCGTTAAAAGCAGGTCTATTAGGAATTATCTTCTTTTTCATCTCGAGACTACCTAATATTGAGCTAAGTCGTTCTGTTTCCTCTGGTTCAAGATAATACGATTGCTCTCTTGTATCTGTAATTACAACAATAATGTCACTAGGATTTAATTCAAATATAGCGTCATTAAAAAAATGGCTGTCTACGGTAAACAACATTATTAGCAAAATTACAACTAGGATTATTAACGAAACCCAAATTATTCTTTGTTCTCGAATGCTATTGCCTCCTAATTTTTAAAATGAATAGAACCAATATAAACTAATTATATAATTATATGACAATCGAAGACGATTTTCTATTGGGTTGGAATAAAATTACTATCGGTTGAACGAGCTATATTATGGTTTTAAAATGAAATATTTATCTGAATAAAAAATATGGTAGTATCAAAAATATTTGAAGGAGTGCTTAATAATGGATAAATAAATATAAGATTTATCCAAAATCAGAAAGAATAACTGCAGGCTTTTTATTATTAACTGTGTTTAGTTTGGTGGTTTTATGATAGACATACGACAGGTAATTTTGATAAGGTTAGCGAATATTAAATAAGGAGAAAAGCAGAACAAGTAAAAGCAATTAAATTCTGGATTTGACTCAGTAAATTGAAATATCGATGGTTTATTAGTGATTAAATTTAATAAACGGTTACTTAAATTATTTTGGGGTATTATTAAATAAGTGATGATTTTTTTAGATTCTGTCTCACTATTATCAGTATACTTTTCAATGAAACATAACTTCCTATAATTTATATTATGTAAACTAAAATTATTTGGCGTGAAGGAGGGTTCGGATAAGTCATGTGAACGATAATTCCCTTTTTGTATATGGACAAGAATCTACAGACAGCTCATTTTTTAAAATACATGATGGAAATACCCGAAGTATAATATAAATTGAAACTTTATATCAAAGCTACTTTCTTCTTTGTGATTTTAAGCATATCTTTGCCAATACTTAGTGATATAATTTCCAACGCAGTAACACCAACTCTTTCAACTTACTTGATTTAAATATCAAATTTAATTAAAAGGATAATTTTGATTACATTTGAGTTTACCTATAACTTTCAGATTCAATTTAATTAATTCTTATACCAGGCATATGTATGATTAACTACTTATAATAAAAAACATGGAAGTTCATTATAATTTATCCTGAAGAACGATACTAAATAACCAGTCGTCAAATATATTTCGACAACTGGTTAAGTGTATACATTTTCGACTGTAAGATATTACACGCTTTGTATTTAACCCATACTCTCTGTGCTATTACTACTATTTTGTATTACCAAATTAGCCGTTTCACTCGGATGGTTAAGAGGAAAATGATGACCATATGGAACAAAATCAACCTTACCAAGATGCGAAGGAGCAGAATAGCCTCTGTCAAAATCCCCCCAAATAATGTGAAGATTATACTTTGTTACTTCATTGAAATCACCTTGAATGGTTTTCGATAGTAAACTGTTAAGCTGAACCGTTGTATTTAAAATTCTAGGAGAAGTAAAACTTTTACTTATTTTTTCAATATAATGTTCAGGGATACTCTCCGTACTTTCAAATAATCCATTACTTAATAAATAACGCTCTATCAAATTAGTAGTTGCTAACTTCAATGTCCATTTGTTTATAAATTGAGGAAGATTTATCGATTTAGCATTTTTTTTAGCAACAGGTGGCTGAAGTAAAGTTATTGTATACTTCTTATCTATGTACTTTTGTACTATTGCTTCCAAAAGAATATATGCACCAAATGAATGGCCAATTAGATGTGCACCATTAGTAGCTTTCTCCAATAACTTTTTTAATACATTCAAATAGATATTTAAAAGATTTTTTTCTCGTTTAAAAGGAGAACGTCCCAAACCTGGAAGGTCCATGATCCATACAGGTCGACCCGTTTCTTCATGAAGCTCTTTCCCTAAAGGAAATAAATCCTCTCCATCACTTAATAAACCATGTAATAAAATAAACGGTTTACCCTCTCCGTGTAATTGGTAAAGGGTATTGTTATCGCATAATGTTCGCTCAAATAAATGATGATGCTCACCATTTTGATACATCAATCGATAATCCAGATCAGCTACTACGGCAGGGAAAAAGTTCATGACACTCATCTTCTTAAACCAATCTTCCCCCCTCATGGTTTTCATCGAACCATTTGAAAATGTTCGTTTTGTGATAAAATTCAGTCCATCAGAAGGAATGTTTGTTATTTTACTTACTCCACTTTTCATTATTGTTTTCATAAGTGGCATTGAAACAGAGATTTTTGGTGCCCTCATATTCATACTTTCCGACATAACACTTAATAATTCAGCAATGTTCGGATCGTTCTCTTTGTCATCAACAAGTGTATATGTTTGAATAGCCGGCTGCTCCAATTTGAAAACCTGCACAATAAACTTCGCAAACTCATCGTTTGAAATCAGTGGCAACCTATATCCCTTACCTCCAGGAATCACTGGCATGAGCCCTCTTCGCATACTTGTCACAAGCAAACCTAATCCTGCTATCTGCTCTGTACTCCCTGTTTTACTACTTCCAACCACAGTTGGCGGATTAATGACAGACAGCGGATAACCTACTGCTGATGCCTGTTGACGGATATAAAGATCTGCTAAAAATTTTGTTTTCTCATATGGATTTTTTATTTTTAAAAATTTGTTTCCTTCTTTGAGTACATCTATCGCAATCTTGCTATTTTTATCATCAAAGGGACTCATATAGCCTACAACATGAATAAATTGCTGCAAGCCCTTCAATTGATGAATACTTTTAGCGAATTCACTAATGTGTTTGGCGCCATTCAAAAATACAGAAGTTGCCTCTTTGGTTGTCGCTTGAATATCCATGGAGCCTCCTGCGTGAATAATCACATCCGTTTTCAATACCCTCTCCTTATCTTCAGCACTTAGACCTAAGTCTATTTTCGTCAAATCACCTTCAATAAAGTGCATAACTGCCTCTTTTAAGATGCCTCTTTCTTGAAAAATGCGTGTTGCTTTACTTTTCGACCTCACTAAAAGAAGAATGTTCACATCCTCTTTGACTAATTCATTCACTAATTGCTTTCCAATAAATCCTGTTCCACCCGTTAAAAATACTGTTCTCATAAAAATCCTCCTAGTAGTACTGCGTAGTACTAATTTGGTGTAAAAAAAATGCTTCTTTTACCGAAGCAAGTTAAACAAATGATCTGCTGTTTTCATGATTACAGTTGCATCCTCCAGTGTTTCTGAAATAAATAGCGCTCCTTCAAGATTTGTAATAAAAAGAGATGCAACCTCGTCAATATTTATTGTCTTTCTAAATTCACCATTCTCTACCCCTTGTTTAAGGAATAGAGAAACTTTCGTTTGTAAGTCTTTAAAAAAAAGACCTATTTTTTCTTTTACTTGTGTGGCATTTGTAGGACTTTGAATATAAAGGGTAATAAATGGACAGCTCCCCTTATATTCTCTCGTCTGAACTCCTTGTGATATTTGCTTTAAAAACAATTTGATACGATCTTCAACTAATAATTGGTTTTGAGATAGTAAGTCATCTATTGCAGATTGATACATTTCAATCCAATAATCAACGACCCCTTCCAACAATTCTTCCTTATTAGAGAAGTGATAATACACATTAGACTTTGAAACTTTGCTTACACGAACTAATTCATCCATGCTTGTATAAGCAAACCCTTTTTCTAAAAATAATGTTGCAGCTACTTCAATCACACGTTTTTGATTCATTAATTTTATCCTTGTCATGATTAGTACTGTACAGTACTATAATAGGCGTTGTCAATTATTTTTGTTAGTTTAATAAAAAATCGATCAAAAAGCTGTTCTGTATCCACTAATTCGTAAATGAGAACACCGAGTGCGCCACGTGCTACTAATGCATCTTTCTCTTCTTGCATCTGGGAGTTTAACTTATCCTTATTCAATGAATGCATCTCCATTAACAAATAACCTTTTTAACATAAAAATATCCAAATATCTATTAATGAAATGTCACAATCTGGACCTTTAAAAAAGTACCTCCTTATTCAAGGAAAGAGCCCGATTGTTGAAGATTATAAACCACTTTGAGAACATTTCTTAACAAACAAATTCTCTAATGCTTTCGAATTTTTACATTAAAATTTGTTCAGCTGCAGTGTATAGTTATATTAAGGGGGAATAGCATGAAAAAAATTAAGTTAGGTATATTTTTTTGTATCGTTGTATTTTTAATTGGTTGTTCTGATAAAGAAGAAATAGCCTCTATTACTCAAGATAACACTACTCAAATTAACGAACTTAAAGAAGAAAATCAGCAATTAAAAGGTGAATTGCAAAATTTGAAAAGTGAATATAGTGTAGATCTCCAACAATTTGATAGTACATCCAGAACGATTATGAGATTGATCAACGAAGAACAATATGAACAAATAAAAACCGATTATAACACTGATTTTAATGTGTTACATGAGGAAATAAACTTCAAGACCCCAGACAATACCAATAGCGCGGCATTCCCAATCGAGAAAGCAAAACTCCCTATGTTCATAGCTTATTTAAATGTTCAATCCGACAGTACAGAAATTGGTTATTATTTAGAAGACTTGGAAAAAGAAGAAAGGCTTTTTATAAGTTTTGTATACGATCAAAAAGGAAATTTCCAATATATATATATTGGTGATGTTTAATTAAAAAAGACACCGCCTGCTGTGCTTAGACGGTGTCTTTAAGATGTTATTACATAAGTGGTAAACTATTAACTTAGGTATTAATGCCCTCAACAATAGCTTTTCCTGATTTTGTACATTCTCTTCATTTTTAAGAGTAGGTCCGATTGTTGAATATCATTTTTATCTAGCCATATTCAAGAAAGCCCCTGTTAATTGAAGCAAGTAACAAAGCACCCAATTTAAATACTTTTATATTCTAGAAAGCGATAACTTTTTCCAAGAACTTATTCTTGGCTTCTCTGTAATCTTCCAATCGTATTTCCTTTTTAAATTATCATATTCCTTTCGGTAATTACTATTCATTTGTAAAACATCGCGAAACTTCCAGAAGAAATCAAATTCTGATTTTTTGACAATTATTTGAAAAACTAAATGGAGGAACAGTTGAATCATCTTTAAAGGCCCTAAGAAGAAAATAACTATCTAACCATGCTTTTGTTCCTTTTCTTCTTCCTTTTTCCGACGCTTCTCTTCCTTTTTTCTATGTTTCTCTTCTTCTTTTTTTAGTTTCTTTTCCTCTTTTTTGAGCTTCTCTATATCTCTTCCATTATTAGGATGAATGATTACATTGTTGTTTTTAGGTGGCTCTTCTGCAGAATCAATTCCTTTTATATAAAGTTCATTTTTTACTCTGTAGACACTTTCCGGTTGCTGAAAATTTGCTGTATCCGTTCCGATTGCTTCCATCATTGCTTTAAACATTAACTGTGAGATTTTCGTCGTATTTCCAGTCATATAGTTACCTTGCCCGTTTTGAGCGTAACCCGTCCATACAGCCATGGTGTATTGAGGTGTGTACCCTGCAAACCAGCTATCATTTGTAGCAGTGTTTGGATATCCATATTTAGCCCGAGTTTTTTCATCAAAATTGGTTGTACCTGTTTTCCCAGCAACATTCAGTCTGGGAACATTTGCAGTTATTCCTGTCCCATCATTTACGACTGTGCGTAACATATCAGTTACCATATAGGCAGTGTAATCCTGCATAACACGTTTTGTTTTCTCACCAAAATTAACGACTGCGCCATCCGCGAAAACAGCCTTTTTTACGAAATGCGGTTTATTGTATAATCCATTGTTTCCAAAAGCACTGTAGCTACCTGCAATGTCTAAAGGACTAACGGTATTGCTGCCGATTGAGTATGATTCATATACTTCATTACTTTTAAATGTAATGCCAAGTTGTTCTGCAAAACTCTTAGCCTTATCCATTCCAACCTCTCTCAATGTGAGCAGTGCCGGGATATTGTATGAATATTGCAGTGCTGTCCGCATAGTTAGCATTCCATGATATTGATGATCCCAGTTGGAGATGGGCTCCCCTGTTGAATAAGTAGTCTGATGGTCGTTAATCAAATGAGCAGTGGACCATTTTAAGTTTTCTATCGCTGGTCCATAATCAAAAATAGGCTTAAAGATTGATCCTGGTTGACGTCTGATATCTACAGCAAAGTTGTGACCTAAAAATTGGGCTTGATAGTCATTGCGACCACTTCCGATTGCCCTGACTTCACCGGTCATGGTATCTAATAAAACAAAGGCTCCCTGAAAATTCTCATCCGGATAGGCAATGATTTCACTTGTATTCATCATTTTTTCCGCGAAATCCTGTGCTTTTGGATCCAGGGTTGTATAAATTGACAATCCGTCCTCGCTGATGTCTACATCTTTCAGTTTGCCCTTTACCTCTTTCACAGCTGCATCCAAAAATGCTTCATAAGGCATACTTTGCTGGGCATTTTTTGCCACAAGTCCCTCTGTTACAGGAACTTTTTCTGCTTCCTTCATTTGTTTTTCCGTAATATAGCCATCTCGAAGCATCGAGCTTAATACTATGTGACGGCGTTTCGTGGCTGCTTCTTTATTTTCCAGTATGGTTGGATCATAATTGTTCGGACTTTGTGTCAGTCCGGCTATCATCGCCGCCTGCGCAAGCGTCATTTCTTTCAAATCATCGGACTCAATTCCGTAATAATTCTTTGCTGCGGTAGCCACTCCGTAAGAACGGTTTCCAAGGTAGATTTTATTTAAATACATCATTAAAATGTCTTGCTTAGAATATTTTTTTTCCAACTGATATGCTAAGTCCCATTCTTGCACTTTGCGTTTCAGTGTTTTCTCTGGAGACAAGAAAGAATTTTTAATGACTTGCTGTGTAATCGTACTACCTCCCTGAGATCCGAAATCTCCTGTTACGTTTACAAAAATAGCCTTGGCTGTCCGTTTGAGGTCGATCCCAAAATGTTCGTAAAAATGGGAATCCTCGGTGGCAATAAAGGCATTTTCCAACACTTTCGGCACTTGGTCGTATGTAATTTTTGTCCGTTTTTCCTTCCCGTATTCATAAAGGAAGTTTCCATCTTTATCATAAAATTTAGTAGAAAGCGGATCCATTAGCTTAGCAGAATCTAAGGTAGGTGTACCCTTCATAATTGAAGCAATCGTAATGGCTCCTACTCCAGTTGAAACAAGTCCGACTGTCAAGCAGACAATGACCATTTTTTTAAACAATGATCCCTTTTTCAGTTTACCAATACCTCTATGTTTATTTTTGTTTGTTTTTTTCGCTTTTTTTCGTTCCTTACGAGTTTGATACAATTCTTCTGACATTCCTATTCTCTCCAATTTAAATACAATTACAGTTAATATTAGCGCAACAGCCTGTTCCGATATAATTTGTTGAGTGCCTGTTAATGGCCTCATAACAATACCTAACAATTAATTCTATCATCTGGTACTAATAGTTGATACTATATTTTTTTGCTAACCTTGCCAAATAACACCTTTATTACTAAAAAAAGAACGAATTCCACAATCAGAAATTCGTTCTTTTGCTTTATACTAATTCCAACCACGCTACTGCCTCGCGATGTGTGGAGTGTATGAACATATTTGAGATTGAAAATCCTTTTTTACTAAAGAAAATAGCTTATCATCAAAATAATTGTAGTCAGATTTGTTGATGAAATATTGAACAAGTGAAGATTAAGAGTATGGATAATTCATTTAACTTGATAAATAGAAAAGCATATGAAGCCTCAATATCACTAGAATTCCTCCCTACTCCGTCCTTTGTTTTTACACATTGCTAGACCGCATCTATAATCTCTCTATTTGTTGAGGTCTTAAATCTGATATAATGCAGCTATATGAGGTTCAATAATGACTAAACTATAGTAACTATATTCATCATTCATTTGATTAGATAAATCTGGTAGTAAGAACAAAAAAGAAGTAAGTAAATCGGGATATTTAGAAAGCAACTCTTTCCTGTTACACATAATGTACGACATATCCTCCTATTTTTTTGCTAATTGAATATCATAAAAATAAGTAATGAGGTAAGGTAGTATCAAATTGAAAACAAAAAAAGTTTTATAAGAAAAAAAGATGGATGATTCCTATTAATATTATTGTCATTCCTATACTGCTTATATTTGTAATTGGACAGTTCACACCTGTACTTTATACCTTTATCATCAAGCAACTTTTTGAAGCTGGTTCTTTTGCCTTTCCTAAGGATATTGAAACAATAAAAAGGCAAGTACATATTGAAAAAGATATTACTTATGATAAACATGGAATTGAGAATAGTCTTTTAGATATTTATTATCCTAAAAATATTAAACAAGAACTCCCTGTTATCATATGGATACATGGTGGTGCATTTGTATCGGGCAGTAAAGAACAAACCCAAGAATATGGAATGGCATTGGCGAATGAAGGATATGTTGTAGCAAATATAAACTATGCTATTGCACCAGGACAAAAATATCCGGGTCCAATTATACAGACTAACTGGGCTCTTAAATATTTACAGGACAATATCTCGAAATATGGCGGCGATATGAATCAATTATTTATTGGTGGCGATTCAGCAGGGGCTCAAATTGCCAGTCAAACCATTGCAATAATAACTAATGGAGCTCTAGCAAAATCAATGGATATTCAACCTTCTGTTGATAAAAAACAGTTAAAAGGTGCTCTATTATTCTGTGGTGTTTATAACATGGATAAAATAGGTGCTCAGTCATCTCCAATAATAAAAAAAGGTATACAAGCAGTATTTTGGGCATATACAGGAAAAAAAGATTTGAAGTCCTTCTCTAGATTAAATGAGATGTCTACAGTTAACCATATAACACCTAATTACCCTCCAACATTTTTGACAGTTGGAGATGCTGATCCACTAGCTCCACAAACTACAGAGCTTATGGATGTTCTTAAAAAAATGGTGTAGAAGTAGAAAGTGTTTTATTTGACGGCATAAATACTGAGCTAGGTCATGAATATCAATTTGATTTTACTACTAAACACGCTGAACAAACACTAGCGAAAACGCTCGACTTCTTAAAGAAATATAGTGGGAAATAGACTAAAAATGACACCTTGTTTGGTTTTAAGAAAACTAAGACCACTTTCCCTAAAACCACGATTAAAAAAGTAAGAGCCTTACTACAAATTATAAGTAGCAAGGCTCTTTAAGGTTATTTCGTTTACATTCTAACAAGAATATTCGATACGAATCGTACATATATTGATTTTAGTATTTCATTCAAACAGAAGTTTATAATTATCCTAAGATGGATTTATAATATATATTCAAAAATTATCTATAAAGATAGGATGATGACAATTATTGATAAATCGGTTTTGGCTATGGTTATTTTACGTGTATTGTCTGGAAGTATTGAAGTAAGTGCTGGATTGTTAATGCTAAAGTTGAATAATTTAGAAAAAGCACTCTATATTAATACAATGCTTGCTTTGGTTGGCCCTACAGTTTTAATCGTAACAACGGCAATTGCATTATTTGGACTAGCTGATAAAATTCCTGTGGCGAGAATCATTTGCTTATTTACGGGAATAACACTTATTATTGTTAGCTCACATATTAAGTAAGATGGACATTCTATTCTAATTTCCTTATTTAACTCTTTATTACAAACAAAACTCTTTGGATTATTATCCTAATAATGTTCTAGTTTACTGTAGCGTATAACGACGCTGCTTTTTTTTATAAGTAATCTCTCCGTGCACATATACTGATCCCACTTATTCGGTTGTGCTGTTGGTTGATCGTCATCATCCTCCCTCATTTAGGGTCATCGTAACTCAGTAACCCTCCAGTTCCTAAATCCCCTTAAATTTCATTATACATAACCCTTCAAGCGCGTCACTTCTTGCTACATAAGCTTTGCTTAAGTTAGATTTTCGTCAGAAATATTATGTAAACTAAATCACTTGGCGTGGAGGAATTATTGGATACGTCTCCTTACTTCTTCCTAGCAATTGGAACAGGAATTGTTCAAAACGTCCTTTGTCATTTTTAAGATATTGGAGCTGAATTTCTATATAACTCTAATGGATCTGATCAATTAGTTTCTTTAATTCATTTAAAAAGACCATCAAAAAAGATAGTCCTACTTCCCTAACTATTCAACCCTGTTTAATCTTTTCTAGTTTCCTTTTAGCTCGGACGGTTGTTTACACAGGTAAAGTAGTATGCTTTACCCTTTCCATCATTACTTAACATAACCGTGATTCATTGTTGTTAGCTTTTCATTTATGTCAAAAATTCTTACTCGAATATCTTTAATACCAAACGATTGAAGTCTTGCTTTATGCATGTCAGCATATTTTTCGGCATCTTGTTTTTCCTCAAATACATAGATACCTCCAGCTTCTTTTGTATCTTGACTTTCTGTCCATATTTTCCAATGGAACCCCTCTTCTTCGTTAATACTTTTTGCTACATCCCAAAACCCTTTGGCCATTTCTTCACCAAAAGGTCCTTCAAACGGAAAATCAACTTGTAATAAATATGCCATTTCAAACACTCCTGTTTTAGTTGTCATTTAAGATAACGTACATCAAAGATTTTACCCCATTCTTTTGTATATTATTATTTTTTTGAAGCGAATGAGTATAATGTATTATTCCTGTACTGAAAAGTAATATATCTACCAAACACAAAAACTCCTTATTTATATGTCTCTTCACCAGCACTTAATTCCGCTTCTAGCATCCTCTGAAGCTTATTTATCAATAGAACTCGTTTTCCTAAGTAAAAACCGTAATGCATTAGATTCGCGTTTTTTATGTCCATTTAAAAATGATCTAACTTCTTCAGTTAGAGGGTTTGATGGTCTTTCCGTTTTTAACCATAGCCCAATGTTCGATCTTATCTTCTTCATTCAAATATAATAAGTATTCTATATCGCTTTTCTTATCATCTACTTGTTTCACTAGGTATGTTCTTGTTGCCGCACGCAATGGACCGTGTGATTGTCTATCCATTACTTGAACTTTAAAACCTAATTCTAACTCGATTTGTTGAACTTCCTTGGACTTTTCTGCCGAGTCCCATATACTAAATCCTACAATCGCTAGAAGTGCCACACCTAGGCCAATAAAAGTTATCCACTTTAAATTACCCCTTTTCATCTTCATCATTTCCCTTCCTTCGTTCTAATAAGCATCTCAACTTATATAATTCACCCGTTATGTTGCTATGGAACATCTCTTTTCAACATTCTTTTCATATGGTGAGGATGCCAATTCGAGGTTACTAAGGTATTATTCGAAAGCCCTGCTTATTTAGCATTTAGACGTTTTGCTAGACAAATAGTTCCGAATATTTCCAAATGAATCATTGCTTTTCATTGCTTTCAATTTCAATGTTCGTGTTTAACTCTAATTGGGGTGTATCCGGGAGCTGGACAAAGCGCATTCTAGTCAATTAAACGCGGTCATT
>NZ_DAMDAY010000103.1:13396-16932 GCF_032093475.1 Lysinibacillus sp.
TTAGTGGATTAAATACGAATATTTTTGTATCAATAAATAAAAATTTTCGTAAAAAGGAAGTGTGACATAACATACTCTAAGAATAAATTTTCAATCATCATCACAAGAATGGTTATGAAGGCTGCCCGAAAGAATTTCGTATTTTTTATGGCTCAAACCCAGCCTGGCTCACGTAAACTTGATTTTCTGGAAAGACTTCAATAAAGCGGTTGTATACTTTTTTTATTACATGTGGTCCATACCATTCTTCTAGTCCAAGTTGGGTATATTTGTTCTCTATACCAAGTCTCTTTGTACGTTTTCCTCCACTGCCGTCGCCCATGAAGTAGTCATCGATACAGATACGATCGACAAATGGCTTTAATTTCACAGGGAAATAGTCTCCACTTGGTAAGATGGGAGCGATAGCCACTTGGGTTGGTATGCCCGAAGCCGCTAATTTTTCCAATGTCTTAAAGCGTGCCTGGATTGGGGGCGCATATGGTGTAAAATGTTTACGTATCGTTTCTGAATCGGTCTCAATCGTCATACTTACTCGAACTTTATCTTTAAATTGTTGCAGCAAATCGATGTCTCGACTGACAAGGGGGCTTCTCGTCTGTACTAATAGAAAATCAGGGGAATCTTCTAGCATCACTTCTAGTAAAGAGCGCGTCACTTTTTCCTTATGCTCTATTGGTTGGTATGGGTCTGTACTGGATGACATAAAAATGGTGACTTTCCCTTTCGTTTTGGCGCGATGGAGCTCTTTTTTCAATACATTCGCTGCTCCGTTTTTCACATCGACCCAATTCCCCCATTCTCCTTCTCGAAAAAGAGAGACAGGCATTTCGCGTACATAACAATAGGAGCATCCAAAAGAACAGCCTGTATAAGGATTTAGTGAATGTGTATATCCAGAAAGAAAGCCAGTCCCTTTATTCAGAATGGTTTTCGGATTTTTATAAAATAATTCATGTTTCATGTGAGTACCTCCATTCATAGCGTTACACCTTACTAGAAGAAGCTCGCTTTTCCAAATCCAGGAGCTGTGTCTTCATTTCTAATCCACCACGATAGCCAGTTAACGTGCCATTCTTCCCAATTACGCGATGGCACGGTACAGTAATTAATACAGGATTAGCCCCAATTGCCGCTCCTACAGCACGAACAGCAGCAGGCTTATTTATAGTATTGGCAATGTCGGAATAGGATTTCGTCTGTCCATAAGGAATGTCGCAAAGTGCCTGCCAGACTGCTAGCTGGAATGGCGTACCGATGTAGTCAGATGGAACAGAAAAGGTTTTCCGCTTTCCTTCTAAATACTGAATGATTTCAACCGCATAGGGTTCAAGCTTTTCATCATCTTTGACAAGAGGACTTCCTGGTAAGCGTTTCTTAGCCCATTCGAACAATTCCTCAATTGGCTTGTTCTGTGAACCGACAAAGACTAGACCCTTTGAAGTTGCAGCAATATAAAACTTCCAATTCCGAAACTGTAGTAAAGACCAATATAGGGTTGGTTTAATCTTTGTTTTCATAGTACTTTTCCTCCGTTTTACTCATTTGACGAAATTGTGCGGGAGTCAGTCCAGTTTTCTTTTTAAATAAAGTAATAAAATAAGGCGTATTAGTCATGCCCACACTTATGGCGATATCTCCAATTGCTTTATTTGTCTGAATTAAATACTTTTTAGCCGTGTGCACTCTAACTAGTTGTATATATTCAACAGGCGTAATGCCTTTAATCTTCTTAAATGTCCGATGCATATGATAAGGACTTCCATGACAAATACTTGCTAACGAATCGAGGGTTAATTTTTCTGTGAAATGTTGATCAATGTATTCAGTAATTAAATCAACCCACTCGCTATCAGGCAGATTTTCATTAGTGGGCTTGCAGCGTTTACAAGGGCGAAAATTTGCACGGAGAGCTTGTTCTGCGTTTTGAAAAATATATACATTTTCTTTTTTCGGAACACGGGATTTACAGGATGGTTTGCAAAATATACCTGTCGATTTTACTGCATAAAAAAATTGATTATTGTATGCTGTATCATTATTAATAATGGCTTGCCACTTCTCATCCGTCATCATTTCTCCATCTATTAAAATCTGTTTATGTCCGTTATTTATACGATCCGTCATTAATCTCACCTCTCCTTCCAATTTTACTCTCTATCCATCAAGAATGTATAATTCCGAGGATTAAATAGCAAGATATTGAAGTTTTTTATTTAGAATCATGAAAAATGATTCCAAGACCGTATCGTTCTCCAGAAGTAACTGTGCTTACTCCGTGCCGAACTGTATTTTTGTAATATCCTTTTTTACCTAGAACGGGTCTATGGTTAGTAGGGAAAATTAGCGCACTCCCTTGTTCTAGTGTAATGACATGTCCCCTGCTCTGAGCACGAGGAATTTGTTCCACTAATAGAGATTCTCCACCGCAGAAGTCATGATCGCGTTGATTTAACACAAATACGACTTGAAACGGGAAAAATACGTCACCATATAAATCTTGATGCAAACAATTAAACCCACCTGTTTCATACTTTAATAGTAAAGGTGTCGGTCTAGTTTGGTCATATTTTTCACAGATGTTTAAAAAATCTTGAAGATGATCTGGAAACTGTTTTGATTTCTTGAAATAACCTAACCATCGATTGGCTGTTTTGGCCAATTCAAAATAAAAAGACTCTCTTAAACTTTGGATGATTTCAGGTAATGGATAGGAAAAATATTTGTACTCTCCACTCCCGAAGCGGTATCTCTTCATATTGATGGTTGTTCGGAATGGATCTTCCTGACAATACAATTCTATGAAGTGCTCACATTCCTCTTTTGTTAAAATCACTGGAAGCTTTGCAAATCCTTGCTCATCTAATTCAATTTGAATTAATTTCCAATTTAAGTTTGCAACGCGTGTTCTAATATCTTGGACCACCTTTATCCACTCCTAGTTAGCATTCTTGATAAATAACACTATAACCCCATCATTCTAAAAAAATAAGGTGTTTAGAATGTAAGAGCAAGATAACAAAATAAAGAAAGATTATGATGTGGTAAAGTAAAATTACTCTTAATAAGATGAGGAGAATGAAATGTGACATGGGATGAAGTCAATGGTGTGATAGTTATTACATTACCCGATGATTTTGATAAGGATGCAAACCTAGGCTATCTAACAAGGGAAAAAAATGAATGCATGTATGCTATAGAGAACGATGTCATAACAAAAGTTATAGCTATCGGGGAAATTCGGTCCTTAGTTCAGATAAATGTAATGAATAATAAACAAATGAATGTTCATTTATTAAATGATTCTAGACCTATTGAAAAGTGGAAAAGAGAAGAGGTTGTGAACTATATTTATGAGTGGTTTGATCTAAATAACGATTTAACCTCATTTTTTGAAATGGCAAAAACAGACCCATTACTTAAAATGCCTGCTCAAAAATTTTATGGATTGCGAGTGATCGGTATTCCTGATTTATTTGAAGCTTTATGCTGGGGAGTTTTAGGGCAACAAATTAATTTATCCTTTGCGTACTCCT
>NZ_DAMDAY010000104.1:0-11397 GCF_032093475.1 Lysinibacillus sp.
CGCCGATGGTAGTTGGGGGCTTCCCCCTGTGAGAGTAGGACGTCGCTAGGCAAAATAATAGTAGTCGAGGATTTATTCCTCGGCTTTTTTTATTTTCTCTTAACCAATACTGCTTCACTAAACCTTGAAAATATAACAAAGTCATTTAGACCTTCTAATATCTAAAAATGCTCGAACCTGGCTTTCTTCTTTAACCATATCCAACGACTTGATTCATTATAAATTTCCTCCTAGAACTATAGTTTGATTCCTAACTTCTCCATGCAAAGTCAATGCTCCACTTGTTAAAGCCCAAAAAGTAACTATGTTGTAAGAGGGTCCTCCCCTAATAAAACCATATAAAAATGGTTGACAGGATATCAGTTGACCTAATAATACGAATTTGAGCTTGTATTCTGTTTTTTTCCTTAGCTTCAATCGATGCAAATAAATATGTATAGAATGTGAAATATCACCATATAAATATGAATTTTCAGAATATAACTGCTATGCATAAATGGGATATTTTGATAATGTGAAAGTAGATGTAAAAAGTAGTAAATTGCTGAAGGAGGAATATAGAATGATTACTTATTCAGTTTCATGTATTTTTTGTAAAAAGACGTTTGAAGTAATTGAAGGGACCAAAAAATATACCATGTATAAAAGAAATATGAAAGGGAAATTTTCCTGTGATGATTGTGATACAAAAATTGAATTTGAGGCCAGAAAAGGGCTATTAGGAAAACTATAAAAAGCTCTGAAATCAACCTGTCTTTGTTCTTTTTTCTGCATTAAAATAGAAAGTAGAAGAAAGGTAGGGAATTCAATGATTACAGTCATAGGAAGTTTAAATATGGATCTAATTGTACAAATGGATGCTTTTCCTAAGCAGGGGGAGACGATTCTAGGTCAGGCATTTCAAACGGTACCTGGTGGTAAAGGGGCCAATCAAGCAGTTGCGGCAGCCCGTCTTGGTCATGAAGTGGCAATGATCGGCTGTGTGGGTAAAGATAGCTTTGGTGAGGCATTACGGAGTGTTTTACAACAAGAACATATACAAACGGGTGCCATCGTAAGTAGTCCTTCTGCTCTGACAGGGATAGCGAATATTCTTATTTATAATAACGACAATCGCATTGTTGTTGTACCTGGAGCAAACTATGAATTATCTCCATCACATCTTGAGGCTTCCAAGCACTTAATACAAAAAAGTCAAATGGTGATCATCCAGCTTGAAATTCCAAAAGAGACGACAGCTTATGCCATTCGAATGTGTAAAGAGGCAGGTGTTCCCATACTATTAAATCCTGCACCTGCCGCAAATTTTGATGTGCAATGGATGGAGGATATTACCTATTTAACACCAAATGAAACGGAATGTGCAGAAATTTTTAATGAACCGATTGACCACCTTTTAGAAAAGTATCCAAATAAATTAATAATAACGCTCGGTAGTGATGGTGCACGTTATTCTGATGGTACCTATCCAATCCATGTGCCAGGCTATATGACGACTGCTGTGGATACAACAGGTGCTGGGGATACGTTTAATGGTGCGTTAGCTTATGCCTTAGTAGAGGGACAATCGTTGGATGAGGCTGTCTACTTTGCTAATATTGCTGCTTCTTTATCGGTAGAAAAATTTAGTGCACAAGGCGGCATGCCGACACTTGATGCTGTATTTGCACGTATGGCTGGATTTTAAAAGTAGTAGATATTTAGGAGAAAGGTCATTCAATTAGAAAAAGATGTAAGTTTAAAATAATTATTTCAAAATATTTCTATCAAATAAAATAGAAAGCATTGTTTAAACTATTTCTTTTAGTCTGAATAGCTAATAATAAGTAAAGTTAGCAGAGAATTGTTATAAGGATGAATTCCTATTTGCTGTATAAACATATAAGTATTTTGTCCTCTTTTCGACAATCCATGTATTAGAAAAGCCATAGTTTCATTTATAATGGACTTATAGATACATACGAAAAGAGGTTTTGAGGATGACCAACATTGACAACACGCCAATCGAATATACAACCTCAGCGAATAATATTCTGCCACAATTTGTTGATCAACTTCGACAACTATATGGCATTATTGTCCAAAATACATATGTGAAAGATACGGCTAAACATTTAAATCGTATTATTCAAGATGCCAATAATCAGACAATGATTTTAATCGTTGGAAAAGAACGTGTAGGTAAAACAACACTTATTAATGGACTGCTAGGACGTGAAATTCTTTCAGTAGATGATCAACATCCAACAGGCGTAAATACATTTATACGTTACGGCGAGCATGAGGAGATTAAAGCTTATTTTTTAGATGGTGTTGTAGCCATATTCGATCTTAGTAAATTAGAGCTATTAACTACTGGCGATACGTTTGCTTCTCAGATTTTACGTGAGCATTTGGACTATTTAGAAGTATATTTGAAAAATGATTTACTTAAATCGGTGACGATCATTGACTCTGTTTCATTAGAAGCTGGGGGAGGAGAAATGGCTTATTTCTCTGAAGCATTGATGAATAGGGTGGATGAAATTTTCTGGGTTTTACGCTCGGGCTCTATGGCTATTGACGCTGAAATATTATTGCTGGAAGCCTTAAAAAATAAAGGGGTTGAACCTTTATGTGTTATTAATGGTATTGATGCTGATGATCATGCTGCGGCATTTGTCTCCTCGCAACAACAACGAATAGGTCATTTAATTAGTGATTTTGTCGCTGTTTCAGCTAGAAATGCATTGGAAGCCAAGCAAACGGACAGTCATGAGCTTTGGGAAAAAAGCCAGTACGAACATTTAATTACTGAAATACATCGTTTTGCTGAAAATAGTGATAAAAAAACCTATGCCATTTTAATTCGCTTCTTACAATGGCTAGAACGTTTCCGCTTCGAATTAACTGTCATTCCACAACGCGATCCATTTCAATCTGCTGTTGAGAATATTGAAAAATATGCAGGCGATACCCAGTATGAATTTTCTCGCAACCAACGAGACTTGGCGATTGTCAAGGAATATGAGCAAGAATACGAAGAAGTTGCTCAAACATTTAAACATGTTCAAACATTATATCAGCTATTACAAACAATCTCACAACATGATTATTTACAGGATGCTAAGGTAGATAAGTTTACAGAAATTGCTGTTTACTATCAACAAATGTTAAGAGAATATCGTACTATGCACAGTGAGTATTCACGTGAATACGAGCGTTTAGATGCACAGCATAAAAAAATTCATGGGAAAGGGCTCATGAAGGCTATTTTTGGTCAACATACACAAAATGACTTTTTCAAAGAGCGAGTAGAAAAGTTAAATGAGCAACAAGTGATTTGTGTCGCGCAATATGACAAAGTACAACAAGCGGAAGCTGCAATGTTGCAAGCGATTCAAGACATACAGCCTTATTTAATAGAATTAGTAAAAGAGCGCATGAGTCGGATTGAACAAAAAGTGCAAGAATTAAATCAACAAAGAGCAAAAGAAAAGCGCCAATTAAAGAACTATGCTGAAAAACTAAATGAATTTTCATGTTTAATTGAAGCTCAAGGCTATATTAAAGGTACCCTTCAGCCATTTTTAATGAATGAAGAGATACCTTTGAAAGCCAAGGATCTCAAAATGCTTGAAGAAACTGTACAGGCTATTTTAAGTATCGATTTATCGTACAACGGCTTACTTACACGCAGTCAAATGAATAATAAAATGGAAAGTATCGCCATCCCTTTTGATGTAAGAGACAAGCATCATCTAGAAGTGCTTTCTTTAAAGGAAGAGGATGTAAAATCAAACGATATTCCTGAAATTCCAAAGAAATTGGCGATCCAATACGAAGAATAAGCTAGAACAAAACGTTCTAAGAGGGCAGACCTTTTAGAACGTTTTTATGTTTGATGAAACATATCATTCCATTTTTACGTATAAATAGTAAGGAGGGGATTTACTTGATTGAAATTAATGGCCGCTTTACGGATGCAAAAATATTTGCTCAAACAGCGCTCCAAACAGCAATCGACCAAATTCAAGAATTGACAGATCAGGCGTTTATGGCTGGTACGAAAGTACGTATTATGCCAGATTATCATGCGGGCAAAGGCTGTGTCATTGGCACGACTATTCAATTGCAGAATCGTGTTGTTCCAAACCTTGTTGGAATTGATGTAGGATGTGGTGTATTTGTAGCACAATTAGATGTTTCGACTGTCGATTTTGCTAAGCTAGATTCTATCATCCGTACACATGTACCAAGTGGACAGGAGATACATAAGGAAGTATCGCCTGCCCGTCAATTTTTAGAATTTGAAGGTAAACAATTTCGAGCAAGCGGTTTGAAAGATGAGTATACCAATCTGTCATTAGGTACTCTTGGTGGTGGCAATCATTTTATCGAACTTGCCAAGGATGAAGAAGAGCAGCACTATTTACTAATTCATACAGGCTCACGCTATGTAGGAGCAAAAGTAGCTAATTGGCATCAAAAAAGAGCATATGAAAATTTACGTCGACAAGATTTGACGGAAAAAATAGCAGAGCTTAAACGACTAGGGCGAGAAAAAGATATACAACCAATGATCCTCGCCTATAAAGAACAAAATCCTGCTGTGCCGAAAGAGTTAGCCTATTTAGAGGGTGACTATTTCCATGACTATATTCATGATATGAAGATTGCTCAACAATTTGCACGTATGAATCGTTGGACTATTGCCGAAATAATCGCTAAACAGATGGGGTGGCATTTCACGGATACATTTGATACGATTCATAACTATATTGATACTGAAACAATGACACTTCGCAAAGGGGCTGTTCGAGCCAATAAAGGAGAAAAGCTAGTTATTCCGATGAACATGCGCGATGGATCACTTATTTGTATTGGAAAAGGCAATGCAGAATGGAATTATTCAGCGCCACATGGAGCAGGGCGTATGTTCTCACGACGAGCTGCTAAAAAAGCATTGAATATGAACGATTTTAAAGACACGATGCAGGGCATTTGGACAACATCCGTCAATGAGGAAACATTGGATGAGGCACCGATGGCTTATAAGCCAATGTCAGAAATAATATCGGCCATAGGAGAAACTGTAGATATTGTCAAAGTCATTAAACCTGTCTATAATTTTAAAGCGAGTGAGGCAGCAAAACCGTATGAGAGAAAGGGCAAAGTGGATGATTAGCCATTCTATTCTCAATAGGCTATAAATGGTATAATATAGCTTTACATTAATGAAATGGGTGGTTTTTTGGTATCTTCAAAAGATGTGGCAAAGTACGCTGGTGTTTCACAAACAACTGTATCGAGGGTGTTGAATACGCCAGAGCTAGTAAAGCCAAAAACAATTGAAAAAGTAATGAAGGCGATTGAGGAACTAAACTATATACCGAATGATATAGCAAGATCGCTTGTTCAGCAAAAAACAGGCATTATTACACTAATTTCAGGACCATTACATAATCCTTTTTTTGTTGATACAACAACAGCGATCGTTAATTATGTCAATGCTCGAGGCTATAAAGTCAATGTCTATTTTGGGACAGAGGACAATTTAAACTCGATCTATAATGCCGTTTTAGAAACGAAGGCGGATGCCATTATTTTATCTTCTATGCTATATCAGGATGAGCTATTTTTTAAACTAGAAAAACGCGGAATTCCCTTTATTATGTTTAATCGTAAGCATCAAGAAAATAGACATTTTGTAGAAATTGATAATGTGCATGCTGGCTATCTTGCGGCAAATCATCTCTTATCTTTAGGGCATCAATCGCTATGCTGGATAGGTGGTCCACATCAAATGAGCACCTTCTATGGTCGCTATCAAGGATTTGTCCAGGCTTTAAAGCAACATGGAATAGATGACAAAACTGTGCCTACATTTTTTACAAACACCAATAAAAATGAAATTGAACGCGCCTTTGAGGAACTATTAAAGTTGGATAGAAGACCTACAGCTATATGTGCGGCTACAGATGCTATCGCCATTGAAATATTGAATCTATGTTTAGAGAGAGGGTTCAAGGTTCCAAGCGATTTCAATGTCATGGGCATTGACAATGTTGAGCTTAGTAAACACCACTCCATTGCCTTGACGACAGTAGGTTTAACGTCAGAAGAGAACTTAGGTTTTATAGCGATTGAAAAATTATTTGAGGTTATGGAGAAAAAAAGTTCTTGCATTAGACAAACAGAGTCTGTTAAACTTTTTCCAAGAAATACAACGTGTAAAAATGAACTGATGTAATATCAGTTTGTTTTTTACACCATAATGGTTACGTATTCATTTCTTTATTTTCTGAAATGAATACGTAACCATAAAGAAAGGAGTGAATCAAGTTGAAAAAGGGCTTATGGATCAACGGAGAATGGAAGATGACTGCTGAATGGGTGGAGGTCCTAGCCCCTTATTCACAAGAGGTATTGGCACAAATTGCGATGGCCACAGAGCAAGATGTAAAGGAGGCCATTGAAAGTGCACAGGCCGCAGCTCCTCAAATGGCTGCATTAACGGCTTTTCAACGAGCAGAGATATTAGAGCATTTATCCACCCTTTTTGCAGAAAATCGAGAGGAAGCGGCGAGTATTATTGCTATGGAATCAGCAAAGCCGTTAAAGTATGCCTACGCTGAAATTGATCGCACAATTGAAACGTATAAATTTGCCGCTGAAGAAGCGAAGCGTCTAACTGGTGAAATGATTCCTATGGATGCATCGAAAAATGGAGAGGGGCGTTTTGCTTATACAATTCGTGAACCAATAGGTGTCGTGGCAGCGATTACCCCCTTTAACTTTCCCCAAAACCTAGTGGCCCATAAAGTAGGCCCGGCATTAGCAGCAGGCAATACAATCGTTCTAAAACCTGCCACACAAACAGCACTGTCTGCTCATTTTCTAGCTAGGTTATTGGCCCAAACTAATTTACCAGCAGGTGCCTTTAATCTCGTAACAGGTCAAGGAAAATTAGTAGGCGACGTGTTTTTAGCACATCCAAACGTTAAAATGATTACGTTTACAGGAAGCCCAGCAGTAGGGATTTCTCTACGCAATCGAGCAGGTTTGAAGAAAGTAACTTTAGAATTAGGCTCCAATGCAGGCGTAATTATTGATGAAGGGGTACAGCTCGAGCGTATTATGGATCGTATTGTAATGGGGGCATTTTCCAACCAAGGTCAAGTCTGTATTTCTCTACAGCGAATCTATGTTATGGAGAGTATGATTGAGGAATTTTTAACGCTGCTGAACGCCAAAATCGAGCAGCTGACTATTGGTGATCCAATGGATAGCCAGACAGATCTAGCAATGATGATATCACAAGCTGAACAACAGCGAGCGTATCAATGGATTGAAGAAGCGGTTGCTGAAGGAGCACAAGTGATTACTGGAGGCCGCATTGACAATCATATTTTATTGCCTACGGTTCTATATAATGTTCAACCACAGAGTCGTGTGTCTTGTGAAGAAATTTTTGCACCTGTCGTTACTGTCAATACAGTATCGACTATTGAAGAGGCGATAGCGGCTATCAATGACTCTCACTATGGTCTACAGGCGGGTATCTTCACACCTTCTATTCAGACAGCTTTTCAAGCTACGAAAGCATTGCAGGTAGGTGGGGTCCTGATTAATGATGTACCTACCTATCGAGTCGATCATATGCCATATGGTGGTGTAAAGGAAAGTGGCACTGGTCGTGAGGGTATTAAATATGCATTAGAAGAAATGACGGAAATGAAGCTAGTAATATGGAATAACCAATAATCACGAATGGAGATGGGAAAATGAAAATGATTAAACAACACCCAAAATTGTATGTGATGGACAATGGTACGATGCGAATGGATAAAAACTATATGATTGCGATGCATAATCCTGCAACGATCGACCATCCAAATCAGCCAAATGAATTTGTGGAATTCCCAGTTTATACTGTTCTAATTGATCATCCAGAAGGCAAAATTTTATTTGATACTGCGTGTAATCCAAACTCGATGGGACCAGAAGGACGTTGGGGTGAATTTACGCAAAAAGCATTTCCTATCAATATGCCAGAAGAATGCTATTTACATCACCGATTAGAAGAATTAAATGTTCGCCCAGAGGATATCAAATATGTCGTAGCTTCTCATTTGCATCTCGACCATGCAGGTTGCTTAGAACTGTTTACAAATGCGACGATTATAGTGCAGGAGGACGAGTTTAATGGCACATTACAAACATATGCCAGAAATGTAAAAGACGGTGCCTATGTATGGGGTGACATTGATATGTGGATTAAAAATAATCTACAATGGCGTCTCATTAAACGTGGCGAGGATCATGTGAAACTAGCAGAAGGTATACAAGTATTGAATTTTGGTAGTGGTCATGCTTGGGGCATGCTAGGGTTGCATATTCAAATGCCTGACACAGGTGGCATCATTTTAGCTTCAGATGCCATATACACAGCTGAAAGCTTTGGTCCTCCTGTCAAGCCACCAGGCATTATCTATGATTCTGTAGGCTATAATGCAACGGTTGAACGGATTCGAAGATTAGCACATGAAACAAATTCACAAGTATGGTTTGGACATGACCCTGTTCAATTCAAATCGTTTAGAAAATCGACGGAAGGCTATTACGAGTAGATAGGAGTAGAGAAGCCATGCATAAATTAACCTTTACACCTGCTAGTTATACTGGCTGGGGCTGTTTGAGTCAGCTTCTGCTAGAGGTAAAGAAATTTAACGCTTACAATATTTTAATCGTGACAGATCCATTATTAAAAGAAATAGGTTTAACAGATTATGTTGAAAAGCCTTTAATTGAAGAAGGCTACAAGACAACCATTTATACCGATATTGCACCAGAGCCTCCGCTCGCAATTGGAGAAAAACTGGTTGATTTTACGAGAAAGCATCCATTTGATTTAGTGATTGGTGTAGGTGGGGGCAGCGCACTAGATTTAGCAAAGCTTGCCGCTGTATTAGCAACACATGATGGAAAAGTGGCAGATTATTTAAATTTAACTGGAACAAAAACAGTAGACAATAAAGGATTACCTAAAATCTTAATTCCAACTACTTCTGGGACAGGCTCGGAGGTAACTAATATCTCTGTGCTGTCACTCGACACAACCAAGGATGTCGTGACACACGATTATTTACTAGCAGATGTAGCGATTGTAGATCCTGCCTTAACGATTTCCTTACCAGCGAAGGTGACGGCTGCGACTGGTGTAGATGCGTTAACTCATGCGATAGAAGCCTACGTATCAGTAAATGCGAATGCAGTAACAGACGCACTTGCACTACAAGCTATCCGATTAATTAGTCAGTCAATACGAACAGCTGTCCATAATGGGCAAGACAAGCAAGCGCGTACCGATATGAGTTATGGCAGTTATTTAGCAGGCTTAGCCTTTTTCAATGCCGGTGTAGCCGGTGTTCACGCTTTAGCCTATCCGCTTGGAGGTCAATTCCATATTGCTCATGGTGACTCCAATGCAGTGCTGTTACCATATGTTATGGGCTATATCCGACAAAGTTGTGAGAAACGTATGAAAGATATCGTCGATGCGATGGGGGTATCTTCTATCTACTTATCACAGCAAGAGGCTTCCTATAAATGTGTAGAAGCATTACAACAACTAATTAAAGATGTTCAAATTCCTTCCACTTTACAAGGATTCGGTATACCTGCTTCAGCACTCGAACAGTTAACAGAGGATGCAACCAAACAAACACGTATTTTAGCACGCAGTCCTATGCCATTAGAGCGAGATGATATTTATCAAATTTACCTAGCTGCCTTTGATGGCGAAGTCCGTGAACCATAGAGAACATGAGAAACGTTGATTTTTCAGCGTTTCTCTTTTTTATGCTTTATGATATAAATACTTGGAAAAACCTGAACGAAATAGCACGCTCAACAGTCTAATCATTAGAGGGGAGTGAGGAAGTTGGATGAACAAGCATTAGTAAAGCGTGCCATCGCTGGTGATGAACAGGCATTTCTTTGCCTTATTCAAAACCATGAACAGACATTGTATCGTATTGCCTTTGCCTATTTAAGAAATGAACATGATGCTGTAGAAGCCGTTCAGGAAACAACCTATCGAAGCTTAAAAAAAATACATACTTTAAAAGAGGTAGCTTATTTTGGTACATGGCTTGTCCGAATTTTACTCAATATTTGCTATGATATGCGAGAAAAAAGATTACGTGTAGATTTACAGGAGAATGTAGAAATGGGTGATCATTCACAGGATCATCAACGCTTTGAAATGACAGAAATTATTGCAAAATTACCAAAAGCACAGCAGGAGCTCATTTTTCTTAAATATTTTCATGACTTACAAAACAAGGAGATTGCTGCACTACATAATATCCCCGAGGGTACGGTTAAATCTAGATTGCATACAGCACTAAGCAAGCTAAAACACTACTTTATGGAAAAGGGGGAGCATTAAATGAGGGACAGGTTTGATTATGATAAATTCGCCCAGGAATTAACACAAATAAAAGTACCACAAGAGCAATTGGTCAACGCACGCTTGAAAAGTATGAATCGCTACCATTCTGAAAAACGAATACGTCAACGAATTTGGCAAAGCCTTGCTATTGTAACGATATTGATAGTAGTGCTAGTAACATCTATTCGTGTATCTCCTGCACTTGCAAATAGTTTGGCAAAAATACCTATTTTTGCACCAATTGTCCATATGATCAACGATGATAAAGGTGTCCAAGATATTGTAAATAATCAATATTACGAGGAGCTTGGCGTGTCACAAAGTAAAAATGAATTAACGTTTACACTTCAAGGTGTTATTGCGGATGAAACAGGGATGATCCTCCCTTATACATTAACCGCCCCATTCGATATTCAACAGCTCGACATCAAGAACATACATCTCAAACTGAATGGTGAAATAATACCCGTAGGTCTGGGATATGGCTGGTATCATGGAGAAGAAACGACGGTCATTGAGGAAAATTTTCAAGTAACATTTAACGAGCCGATTAATTATCAAGGTGCACAATTTGAATTAGTAATACAAGTTAATGATCAACAGCAAACAACTTTTTCCATCCCATTTTCAGTGAAAAAACCAATCGCTAAAGCTAAGGTATATGTAGTAAATAAAGAACTGAGCTTTGAAGGCCAGCATATAACGGTAAAATCTGTTTCTATATCGCCACTTCGAACAGGTATTACAATGGCTCTTGATCCCCATAATACGATGCGGATTTTAGGCTTTGAGGATATTCGTATGTTGGACGAAAGGGGAGAGGCTTGGACAACGATTCAAAATGGTCTGACAGCAACAGGGACTTTACTAGATGGGGAAGCGACATTCTATCTGCAAAGTAATTATTTTAGGGAACCTAAGCAGTTATCATTAGCCATTGGGAAAGTAGTAGCCCTACC
>NZ_DAMDAY010000104.1:11407-16533 GCF_032093475.1 Lysinibacillus sp.
GCCCTACCAGTAGGTCAGGATTATATAGAGGTAGATTTTAATAAAAATAAGGTGTTAGCAAAGCCACCACTAGCAGGGCTAGCTATACAAGTGAATGATCAGATGGTAACCTTACATGCACCAAAGCACTCTCAAGATAAATTAAGTGCATTTCTAGGAAGAGCAGTCGATGCTCAAGGCACTGAACTTTATAGTAATGGCTCTAGTCATTCTGGTCCGAAAGAGAATCAAATTGTCCAGAATGAAAGCTATGATTTAAAGGGTATTGTGAACCCAGTACGGATTTACTTTAATTATTATGAAAATTACCTAGAGGGAACAGAAATAATAGATCTTCCATTGAATTAACAAAAAAAATCTGCCGTGGATGGCAGATTTTTTTAAAATCACATGTTACGCTTCCGCATCTGGTGTAAAAGTACGGGTAGCCAATTCAGCATCAAGCATAAAGATGGCGTTTGAGTCATTTTCGATACGTTCGAATTTACGAATTAATGTATCAAATGTAGATTCTTCTTCCACCTGCTCGTCAATGAACCATTTTAAAAAGGCCATTGTTGCATGCTCGCGTTCATCTAAAGCGATATCTGATAGATTATAAATACGACGTGTCACTTCTTTTTCATGAGAAAGGGCCGTTTTAAAGGCATCTAAAATCGATTCAAAATGATTGTCTGGGCTATCAAAGCCATGAATCGTTGCGCGGTAACCCATATCACTTAAGAAATTATAAAATTTCATGGCATGGAAACGTTCTTCTTCTGCTTGTACTAAAAAGAAGTTAGCGAAGCCATCATAATCTTGATCAGTGCAATAGGCTGCCATTGCCATGTAGGCATGTGCAGAGTAAAATTCAAAATTCATTTGTTCGTTAAGAGCTGTGTGTAGTTTTTCAGATAACATAAAGGTTTTCCTCCTTTTGCAGTAAATGACTTCTTTACTAGTATACAGTGTAGGAAGAGGAACATACAAAAAATTTATTTTTCGTGGAAATTTATGCAAAAATTAATTGATATTCGTTCTCAATTAGAAAATTTATTCCAAATGACTATTCAGGGAAAAATGAAAAAATCGCTTCGACATAAGTCTTAGCGATTTTTTCAACTTTATTGTTCTTGTTGTTTTTGATTTTTGACACCGACTAAGTAACCACCAAGTGCGATAGCGACTAAGACAATCCAGAAAGTAGCTTTCCATACAGTCGAATGTGGGAATTCGTGTGGAATAACGCCCAGTTTTTCATGTGCTAATGTTAAAACAGCTAATTTTACACCAACCCAGCCTACAATTAGGAATGCTGCAGTTTCAAGTGAAGGGAATTTATCAAGAATTTTAACAAACCATCGAGCGGCAAAACGCATCATAATGACACCAATAATACCACCTAAGAACATGACAGCAAACTGACCAGCATTAATGCCACCGATATCAAAATCACCGATATGTGGTAATGTTACGGCGATGGCCACGGCTGCTAAAATTGAATCGACTGCGAACGCGATATCAGCAAGCTCGACCTTGACAACCGTCATCCAGAAGCCAGATTTCTTTTTAGGCTCCTGCACTTCTTCGGGGTTTTGCGAAGCCTTCCGTGAATCATAAATATGCTTAATCGACATAAACAATAGATAGGCAGCACCGATCGCTTGAATTTGCCAAAAATTTACGAGTGTCGTGATAAGGAATAGTGCGGCAAAACGGAAGATAAATGCCCCAACCAAACCGTATAATAAAGCTTTTTGTTGCTGTCCTTTTGGTAAATGCTTAACCATAACAGCCATCACCACTGCATTGTCAGCTGCTAATAAACCTTCTAGTACGATTAATACGATGAGTACCCATGCGTATTCTAAAAATATTGCCTCCAAATGTATTTCCTCCTTTAAATTTTGAACAGAAATGAATGGCGTGCTTCTAACTTATTCTTTCCTAATTTTAAGCAAAAGAAAAAGACCCCTGCCTAAAAAATAGGCAAAGGTCTTGCTAAGCAATTAACTGTTCGTTGCACAGAATGTATTCTGTGTGACAAGAAATGCCATCACACCCGATGGTAGATACCATGTAATGACGAATGTGAAATCAGATGCATCGATCGCATCTGCTAGCTACTCCCCTTTGACAATAAAGTCAAAAGCTATTCAGTTCTTACATAAATAATAGCATGCGGAAAAATGAAAGTAAATAAAAATATACTGCTATGGAGAAAAAATACTTTTCCGTTATGTTTGCACAAATGGTACTATTAAAAGATAGGCGAAAATTTTACAACTTAGAAAGGAGACAAACATGTATAGAAAATTTTTTTCCTACTATAAACCACATAAACGTTTGTTTGTCATCGATTTTTCGAGTGCTATCATTGTAGCCATTTTAGAGCTAGCTTTTCCACTTGCCGTTCAGTGGTTTATCGATGAACTGTTACCAACAGGCGATTGGAACATGATTGTGAAAGTAAGTATTTTATTGCTGCTTGTTTATGCAATTAGTACTTTACTTAACTTTATTGTCAACTATTTAGGACATAAACTCGGCATTAATATTGAGACTGATATGCGACAGGAATTATTTACACATGTCCAAAGACAATCATTCCGTTTCTTCGATAATACCAAAACAGGGCATATAATGAGCCGCATTACGAATGATTTATTTGATATTGGTGAGTTTGCCCATCATGGACCAGAGGATTTATTTATTGCCATTATGACCTTTGTTGGGGCCTTTGCTATTATGTTCAATGTGAATCCGACACTCGCTTTAATTGCAGCGATTATGGTGCCATTTTTAACATGGCTTGTGACTTTTAGTAATATTAAAATGAATAATGCTTGGAAGACGATGTACGGTAAAATTGCTGATGTCAACGGGCGTGTAGAGGATAGTGTATCTGGAGTGCGCGTTGTGAAATCCTTTACAAACGAAGATTTTGAAATTAGCCGATTTAAAGAGCAAAATGGATTCTTCCGCTCGGCAAAATTGTATGCTTATAAAATTATGGCCGGAACACACTCCAGCATATATATGATGACTCGCCTTTTAACATTAGTGGTGCTAGTTGTCGGTGCTTGGCTAAGCTTTAATGGCAAGCTATCTTATGGGGAGCTCGTGAGCTTTGTCTTATATACAAATGTACTTATCAAACCAATTGATAAAATTAGTGCATTATTAGAGCTTTATCCAAAAGGGATGGCTGGCTTTAAGCGATTCCGTGAATTAATTGAGCAGGATCCTGAGATTCAAGATCGTGAGGATGCGAAGGTCATCAAACATTTAGATGGTGATATTGCGTTCAACAAAGTGCACTTTAATTACGACTCATCCAAACAAGTTTTAAAGGATATATCATTTGATGTAAAAGCTGGACAAACCATTGCCTTTGTAGGACCATCAGGAGCCGGTAAAACGACGATTTGTTCGTTAATTCCTAGATTTTATGAGGTCTCTAAAGGTGCGATTACGATTGACGGTATCGATATACGCAATATGACACAGGCTTCATTACGTGCACAAATTGGTATCGTACAGCAGGATGTCTTTTTATTTACAGGGACCATTCGTGAAAACATTGCCTATGGAAAACTAGATGCTAGTGAAGCAGAAATTCGAGAGGCAGCGAAAAAGGCTCATTTAGAGGCATTTATCGCAGAACTGCCAGAGGGCTATAATACCCAAATTGGGGAACGAGGCTTAAAATTATCAGGTGGCCAAAAACAACGTCTAGCTATTGCTCGTATGTTCTTGAAGAACCCACCAATCTTAATTTTAGACGAAGCAACCTCTGCATTAGATACGGAAACAGAGATGATTATCCAGCAGTCTTTAACCGAGCTTGCTGAAAATCGAACAACGTTAGTTATTGCCCACCGATTGGCAACCATTCGCAATGCAGATCGAGTATTAGTTGTCACACCGAACGGCATTGAAGAAGACGGTACTTATGATGAGCTAGTTGCACAAGATGGAATCTTTGCTAAGCTCCATCATATTCAATTCCGGAAAGGACAAACAGAACAAAGCATGCACAAGGATTTTGTTGAACTAACGTAAGTTAAGGAAAAGGGAGAATGATATTGATCATCTCCCTTTTTTTGTCTATTCTTCTACATCATCTAACTGTTTGTAATAACTCTCTACAATAGGATGAATATCTGGGGTTGAATCGTAATAGATATCATCAATTTCATTTAATGTAAAGGAAAATTCTTTTTTGCCATCTAAAAGTTTAATGCCATATCGCCATCCAGAACGCTCTTCTTGATTGGTTTGTGGCGTAAATTCTACATCTTTAATTAGATTTAAAAAATCATTGGTTTGTTCTTGCTTTGTAATTGTTTTGTAATAGCCAGTTGAACCATCTTGAATAATTACTTTATCCACCTGTTCAATTTGAGCATCTTGATAAAATTTTTCTAGTGTTTGTGTCTTTCCATGAGAACAAGCAGAAAGTAGAAATAAAATTCCGACTATTACCCCAAACACTTGTTTTTTCATTCAACCACCCCCAAGTTTAATTCTACCACCTAGATAAAAGCACAAGATGATATTGGATAGATTTTATGATAAATTTTGAATAAGGAATAATTTTTAAACGACAGTGACTAAATCTTTCATAAAAGGTTGAGGTGAAGCAATGGATAACGAGAAAATCATTGGTCAAACGAAAAGTGTAGGCTTTCAAATAGGTGTTAGAAGGACTTTTCCTTTTTCACAGGAGCAAGCTTGGGCATTAATCATTGCTAAGGAAGGTTTACATTCATGGGTAGGGGATGGTGCTACTCTTCATTTGGAGCCTGGGCAGAAGTATCACTCTAAAATCGGGGCAGGGGAAATTAGAATTGTTAAACCGTTAGAGCAGCTTCGACTTACTTGGCAAAAGGAAGGTTGGTCAAGACCATCCACCGTTCAAATTCGTATTCTACCAAAAGAAAGTAATAAAACTACGATTAGTTTTCACCAAGAACATCTTTCTGATCAGACAGTGCGAGAAGAAATGAAGCAATATTGGGAAAGTGTACTGGACAGTATTAAAGCAAGGGCACATACTATTTGAGAAAAAAGCATCCCTACTTTTTGATCTGACCCAAAAAAGTTAGACATATTTAGTTAAGCTACTTCTAAGACCTGAG
>NZ_DAMDAY010000105.1:0-16258 GCF_032093475.1 Lysinibacillus sp.
ACAAAAACAACATCAGCGTTAGAAAAGCTTGGCTTTGAAGTGAGCTTTATGCCCTCTGTATTTAGTGCTGATATTTTCGTTAAAGAATTTCCGGCTGTAGCGGGTAGCTGTCCGAGTTGCCTGTTTATACGAGGAGAAAAGGCGAAAAGTACACTAAAGGATGGACTGCCGTTTGATTTAGTTGAGTGGACAGTTTACGAAACGGTGGAAAGACATGATCAGACATCTGTTATTATGAATTGTATTCATCACCAACAAGATGTTACTGTGATTTTTGCTAGTCCTTCAGCGGTTGATGTATACGCAAAGGATGTAGCGTCACAGATTGGCTGGCAAGCAACGCGTATCGCAGCCATCGGTCATATTACAGAAGCGGCTCTTGAACAATACGGTGCTACTGTGGATATTATGCCAAGTGTATATACAATGCAAGCAGTCATCGAAGAAATTATGAAAGTAGGGGACAAATCATGACAAAATTACAATTTCAAAGACATCGTCGCTTGCGTACGAATGCGACAATGCGATCAATGGTAAAAGAAACATATTTACATAAAGAGGACCTGATCTATCCTATTTTTGTAATTGAAGGCGAGAACATTAAAAATGAAGTACCTTCTATGCCTGGCGTTTTTCAATTTTCATTGGATAAATTGGAAGTAGAAATTGATGAGGTTGTAGCTTTAGGCATACCTGCAGTTATTTTATTTGGGTTACCAGCTGAAAAAGATGCTGTTGGAACAGGTGCGTTCCATGATCATGGTATCGTTCAAGAAGCGACTCGTTTAATAAAAAAACGTCATCCTGAGCTATTAGTTATTGCGGATACATGTTTATGTGAATTCACAGATCATGGACATTGCGGATTAATAGAAGGCGATCAAATTTTAAATGATCCTTCATTAGACGTGTTAGCCCGTACCGCTGTATCACAAGCAAAAGCAGGAGCGGATATTATTGCTCCATCTAATATGATGGATGGTTTTGTTGTAGCGATTCGTGCAGGACTTGACGAAGCAGGATTTGAACATATTCCAATTATGTCTTATGCAGTCAAATATGCATCTAGCTACTATGGTCCATTCCGTGACGCTGCAGATGGAGCTCCTCAATTTGGCGATCGTAAATCCTACCAAATGGATCCATCGAACCGCCTAGAGGCATTCCGTGAGGCAGAATCAGATATTGAAGAGGGAGCAGATTTCTTAATTGTGAAGCCGGCTCTTAGTTATTTAGATATTATCCGAGATATGAAAAATAACTATCCATTACCGCTTGTTGCCTATAATGTTTCTGGTGAATATGCGATGATTAAGGCGGCAGCTATAAATGGCTGGATTGAAGAGAAAAAAGTTGTGCTTGAAACATTATTAGGCATGAAACGAGCAGGCTCTGATTTAATCATCACGTATCATGCAAAAGATGTTGCACGTTGGTTGGAGGAGAAATAAATGACACGTTCTTACGAAAAATCAAAACAAGCCTATGCTGAGGCGGTTCAGTTAATGCCAGGTGGTGTTAGCAGCCCAGTACGTGCATTCAAATCAGTGAATATGGACCCGATTTTTATGGAATCTGGCCATGGTGCGATTATTAAAGACATTGACGGCAATGAGTATATTGATTACGTACTATCTTGGGGTCCATTAATTTTGGGACATACACATCCAGAGGTAGTCAAAGCGATTGCTGACACAGCAGCAAAAGGTTCATCCTTTGGTGCGCCAAGCTATACAGAAAATCGTTTAGCTCAATTAGTATTAGATCGTCTACCAGGCATGGAAATGATTCGCTTTGTTTCTTCAGGAACAGAAGCTACAATGTCTGCGTTACGTGTAGCTCGTGGGGTTACAGGGCGAGATAAAATTTTAAAATTTGAAGGTTCTTATCATGGTCATGGAGACTCTTTATTAATTAAAGCAGGTTCAGGAGTTGCGACATTAGGTTTACCTGATAGCCCTGGTGTTCCAGCAGATATTGCACGGAATACGTTAACAGTTGCCTATAATGATTTAGAAGGGGCAAAAGTTGTTTTCGAAAAATTTGGTGCAGAGCTAGCAGCAGTGATTGTAGAGCCTGTTGCAGGGAACATGGGTGTTGTACCACCAAAACCAGGTTTCTTAGAAGGTTTACGTGCACTTACATCTGAGCATGGCGCGTTATTAATCTTTGATGAGGTAATGACAGGCTTCCGTGTAGACTACGGTTGTGCACAAGGTTATTTTGGGGTAACGCCTGATATCACTACATTAGGTAAAGTTATTGGTGGAGGCCTCCCTGTAGGTGCATTTGCTGGGAAAAAAGAGATTATGGAGCAAGTAGCCCCTGCAGGACCGATTTATCAAGCGGGTACATTATCAGGAAACCCGTTGGCGATGACGGCTGGCTATGAAACGTTATCACGTTTAGATCACGGAACATATGATTACTTTAAACAATTAGGTGATCAGCTAGAGGCTGGTTTCCGTGAGGCAGCTACGAAATACAATATTCCACATACAGTAAATCGTGCTGGCTCGATGATTGGTTTCTTCTTTACAAATGATGAGGTTGTTGACTTTGCCTCAGCTAAAACATCCGACTTACAATTATTCGCGGAATACTTCCGATTGATGGCAGAGGAAGGCATCTTCCTGCCACCATCTCAGTTTGAGGGATTATTTATTTCTACAGCTCATACGGAAGAACACATTACTAAAACAGTAGATGCATTCTATAAAGTGTTTGCGCAATTAGCGCGATAAAAATGAGAGAGCATGATAGAAGAATTTCTATCATGCTCTTTTTTGATGACCAAAATTGAAAATAAGGTAGTGCTTGAGGAATGAATGAGAAAAATGAGGAACTAGCATATATTAACTAGTAAGCAAGATCATCTATACTGGATGAAGGACCTGTTTTTGTCAAAATTATATCTTTCAGCATAGCCAAATTGTGGGCGATATCGTTTATAATATAGCTATTCATAAAAGAAAGTAGTGAATTGATATGGCAACAGGCACACATACAGTCGAAGTACCCGTAGGAATTGATCATGTATGGGATTTCGTCAGTGATATGGAAAAATGGGCAAAACTTGTCCCAGGTTATAATTCACATGAAATGATTGATGATAAACATTCAACATGGACATTTAAAGGTAATGTTGGTGTTTTGAAAAAAACAGTAGAAGTAGAAATTATCATTTTAGAATGGGTAGCGCCCTCAAAAGTAACATTCGAATTAAAGGGGCTTTCTGATAATTTCACTGGAAATGGCTATTTCCTTGCAGAAAGCATTGATGCTGAAAATACAAAAATGACAGGTTTTTTAGAAGTAGTCGCTGGCGGCTTGGCAGGACCTGTTTTAAATCCAATTTTCAAACCGATCGTTCCAAAAGCAACACAAATGTTAACAGATCGTGTAGCGAATAAAATTAAATTAGTACATGTTTAATTGAATGGAAGATCATTCATAAAATGGCATGCTAGATGAAATTCTCTAGCATGCCATTTTTTTACTAGAATGCTCTTATCGTTGTATGTAACTTGAAGCATTCTAGCATACTACCCTCCCAATTGTCATATGATGCAAAGGGAGGGATTATTATCGAACAAAAAACATGGAATATGCGCGAAACATTTTGTTTTCCTGGATACGGCTGCCCAACTGAAATAGCAGCAGTGCAAATTAAGCCTCAGTGGCAGGCAATGCAGTTAGAGGATTCACTTCGACTTATGGGCATCTACCACATCACCGCTCACGTTCGCTTTGATTTTCAAGATATGGAAGCATTTACAGACGATGAAGAACTAATTACAATTGATGCCCTTGATATCCAAGGCGATACTGGTTATTTTGAGTATGCTGTACCTTTACATGTGGATTTACCAAAAGAATCGGATCTTAAAGATTTAATGGTCAAAGATATTCGTCCTAGTCTAACAAATCAAATGTGTCAGCTTGAGTGGACAGTAACAAGTATTTTTAATGAATATGAGCCCATTGTTGAAAAGGATATGTTAGACAGTCAACACCTCTCTGTTCAAGCCTTCGAGCAAGAAAAGGCGATTGCTACGATTGAAGAAAGTATGCATATAGAACAACCCCAAGCCGTAGCAGCAGCTTCACGCCAAGAAAAAGTGACAACAGTAGACCAAAAAGCAGTGATGAGGGAATCCTCCAGTCATATTGTTGTGCGTGAATCCAGCTCCTGGCATGAAGTGCCTTCCATGATTTGGGACCTTACAGAAGAATATACACCGCTTAAAGTCCGTGTTTCAAATGATGTCTTTCAAAAGTAAATAGCAGAGAAGTAGCAGGAGCAATAAGAAGATTAGATCACCTGATGTTGGCACAATAATGACACGGATAAATTGAAAAGCACAAATGGGTACGATAATAGTTCTACAATAAAAACGAACCTGCCGTAGCCAAGGTGGTAAAAGCCAAGGGTTATACTTGCGTCGTCGCATTTGAATACTCACTTCCTTTCTATTTACTTTACTCTTACTAAAAGATGACTAAATCACTTGAAAAATGACACGTTTCTGCGGTACAATAAGGAAAATCAAATACAGATGCTATGATGGGGAAGAGTAAATTATATTTACATTTTCAGAGAGGAAACGGTTGCTGAGAAGTTTCTATTTGTACGTAATTGAAGGTAGCCCTTGAGCAGCTTTAGTGAACTAATAGTAGTTAAAGCCGGTTAAACACCGTTACCGAATTAAGAGCCAGTAATTTAGGCTGAGAAAATGTGATTTATTTACATTTATCTTATCTACTGCTGGAATTAAAGGTGGTACCGCGAACTAAAACTCCTTCGTCCTTTTTGACGAGAGGAGTTTTTTTGTTGGGTAAAAAATGAACAGCGTTATTTTACCAACATTCTACAGACATTAGGAGGAGTCAATATGACAGAAAACATTTCAATGCCAACAAAATATGACCCGAAGTCCATAGAAGCAGGTCGCTATGAATGGTGGTTGCAAGGGAAATTTTTCGAGGCACAGCCTGAAAGCGGGAAAAAACCCTATTCAATCGTTATTCCACCACCAAATGTAACAGGAAAATTACACCTTGGTCACGCTTGGGATACAACATTACAAGATATTCTTATTCGTATGAAACGAATGCAAGGCTACGATGCACTATGGCTACCAGGTATGGACCATGCAGGTATTGCCACTCAAGCTAAAGTAGAAGCGAAACTGCGTGAAGATAATATTACACGTTATGATTTAGGTCGTGAAAAATTCCTTGAAAAAACATGGGAATGGAAAGAAGAATATGCTGGACATATTCGCGATCAATGGGCAAAGCTTGGCCTTGGATTAGACTATACGCGTGAACGTTTCACATTAGATAGTGGTCTTTCAGATGCTGTTAAAACAGTGTTTGTTCAATTATATGAAAAAGGTTTAATTTACCGTGGTGAACGCATTATTAACTGGGACCCTGCAGCGAAAACAGCATTGTCAGATATCGAGGTAATATACCAGGATGTGCAAGGTGCCTTTTACCATATGAAATATCCTTTAGCTGATGGTTCAGGATATGTGGAAGTTGCCACAACACGTCCAGAAACAATGCTAGGTGACTCTGGGGTAGCAGTTCACCCGAATGATGAGCGCTATAAGCATTTAATTGGTAAAACGGTTATTTTACCGATTGTAGGCCGCGAAATTCCAATTGTTGCAGACGATTACGTTGACATGGAATTTGGTACTGGGGTTGTTAAAATGACTCCTGCCCATGATCCAAACGACTTTGAAGTAGGTAACCGTCACAATCTAGAGCGCATCCTTGTCATGAATGAAGATGGCACAATGAACGATCTTGCTGGTAAGTATAAAGGAATGGACCGTTTCGAATGCCGTAAGCAAATCGTTGCTGATTTACAAGAAGCAGGCGTGCTAATCCGAATTGAAGAGCATATGCATTCAGTAGGACACTCGGAACGTTCAGGTGCTGTTGTTGAGCCATATCTTTCAGCACAATGGTTCGTTAAAATGCAGCCACTTGCTGATGCTTCCCTTGAACTACAAAAGGACGCAGAAGGGAAAGTAAACTTCGTACCAGCTCGTTTTGAAAACACATATTCTCGCTGGATGGAAAATATTCGTGATTGGTGTATCTCTCGTCAATTATGGTGGGGTCATCAAATCCCAGCTTGGTATCATAATGAAACAGGCGAAATCTACGTAGGGAAAGAAGCCCCAGCTGATGCAGAAAATTGGACACAGGATGAAGATGTCCTAGATACTTGGTTCTCATCTGCACTATGGCCGTTTTCTACAATGGGCTGGCCGGATGAAGCGAATGAAGAATATAAACGCTATTACCCAACAAATACACTTGTAACGGGCTATGATATTATTTTCTTCTGGGTATCTCGCATGATTTTCCAAGGTTTAGAATTCACAGGTCAACGGCCATTCCAAGATGTATTAATTCACGGCTTAGTACGTGATGGCGAAGGACGTAAAATGAGTAAATCACTTGGCAATGGTGTTGATCCAATGGATGTTATTGAACAATATGGTGCTGATTCATTACGTTACTTCTTAGCAACAGGTTCATCACCTGGTCAAGATTTGCGCTATACAACCGAAAAAGTAGAGTCAGTATGGAACTTTGCTAATAAGATTTGGAATGCATCACGTTTTGCGCTTATGAATATGGACGGTATGACATTTGATGAAATCGACTTAACAGGTGAAAAATCCGTTGCTGACAAATGGATCTTAACGCGCTTAAATGAGACTATCGAACGTGTAACTTCTCTTGCAGAACGCTATGAATTTGGAGAAGTAGGCCGTGAACTTTACAATTTCATTTGGGATGATTTCTGTTCTTGGTACATTGAAATGGCGAAATTACCACTTTACGGTGAGGATGAAGCAGCTAAAAAGACAACTCGTTCTATTTTAGCTTACGTTCTAGATCAAACAATGCGTCTATTACATCCATTTATGCCGTTCATTACAGAGGAAATTTGGCAGCACTTACCGCATGATGGTGAATCTATTACTGTGGCTGCATGGCCAACAGTACGTGAGGACCTTCATTTTGCTGATGAAGCAGATAATATGAAGCTCCTAATGGATATTATACGTTCAGTACGTAATATTCGTGCGGAAGTGAACACACCAATGAGCAAAAAAGTACCGTTATTTATTTCAGCAAAAGATGCTGCAACAGTGACGGTTCTTGAGGCGAATAAAGCTTATTTAGAAAAATTCTGTAATCCTGATACACTAACAATTGGTGAAGGCTTAGAAGCGCCAGGTCAATCAATGACGGCAGTTGTGACAGGAGCACAAGTTTTCTTACCACTTGTTGGACTTATTAACCTAGAGGAAGAAATCGCTCGCCTTGAAAAAGAGTTAGAGAAATGGGCAAAAGAAGTGAAGCTTGTTACAGGTAAGCTATCAAATGAGAAATTTGTATCGAAAGCACCTGAAGCATTAGTGAATGCAGAGCGTGAAAAATTAGCGGATTATGAAAGTAAACATGCCGTTGTTTTAAAACGTTTAGAAGAGTTAAAAAATATGTAAGCTAGAAGCAATGGATGAGGAAAGTCATCCATTGCTTTTTTTGTGCGGCTTAGGAAAAACATATAGTGTTATTTACAATAATCTTTGGATTTATATATCAATACTAAAAAGAACTTCCACTGATAAATAATGACGTCAAATTATTTTAGAAAATATGGGTGCTTTTCTAGATGCTCACCAGATGCATAAACAAAAGAGAGTGCTAACATGCAGTCGCTCACTTCGTGTTTTTTAGAGTTTTGACATTTAGCTATGTTATTAAATGATACTTGTACTAAAATAAAGGTATTGCAGTAAGAGGGAGTGTTTTCTATTGTTTAACACAATGAAGGAATGTACAAAATTTATCTTTACTTTAAAAGCAGTTGATCATAAACGTCAGCCTCTTGTACTCATGCGGGAAGTACTAGCTCATTTGAACAATCCACAAGACAAACTACGCGTTATCCATGTGGCCGGTTCAAATGGCAAAGGTTCAACAGTCAATGCACTAAGAGAAATGCTACAACATGCAGGTTACAAAGTAGGAGCATTTACGTCCCCGCATTTAGAGCGAGTTAATGAACGTATAACCATTAATGGCGTACAAATCTCTGATGAGCAATTTTTATACTATTTCAATCAAGTTGCCGAAATAATAGAAGAGCAATACAATGGAGATTTTCCGAGCTTCTTTGAAGTAGTGACATTAATAATGTTCCAATATTTTGCCGATCGAGAAGTAGATTTAGCGCTTATTGAAACAGGTCTTGGAGGACGTTTAGATGCAACAAATGTTGTAACACCACTTTTAGCCATCATTACAACAATCTCTCTTGAACATACAGCATTTTTAGGTGACACATTTGCAAAGGTTGCTGCCGAAAAAGCTGGAATCATCAAGGATGGCTTACCTGTTGTCGTTGGTGTGGAGCATGAGGAGGCATTGGCTGTCATAAAAGCTACATCAGAAGAACGACATGCACCGTGCTTTATTTTAGGGCAAGATTTCAAGGTTTCCTCTATTTCCCAAAATACAGACTTTCAGCAATTTACATATGAAAGAGAACAGTTCAGGATGTCAAATATATCCTTAAAAATGGCTGGCCCTCATCAAATTAGTAATGCAAGTCTTGCGATAACGGCTATGCTCATCTTACGTGAGGAAGGAGCAATCACCATTGCTGACGATTCAATACGTCACGGTCTACGTCGTGCGCAATGGGCAGGACGCTTTGAACAATGGCCTAATCATATAATTCTAGATGGGGCGCATAATTCCGAAGGTACAGCTGCCCTTATTAAAACACTAGAAGGAGTCTATCCGCAAAAAAAATATCACTTTATTTATGCTGCATTAGCAGATAAGGATCATGCCAACAGCATTGCGTTAATGGATGCCGTTGCAACTTCTATTGCTTTTACACAAATAAATTTACCAAATGCGATGGATGCCGAAAGCTTAGCGATATTGTCAACAAATCCTAATAAACTACATCATCAAGAATGGCAACATACCGTTCAAACAGTCTTACATGAGAGACATAAAGAAGATATTGTGGTGATTACAGGTTCTTTATACTTTATAGCGGAAGTTCGACAATGGCTACAGGGGGATGGACAATGATACCAAGCTTTGATCATTATAAAGTGAAGTGGCAAGTCGAAAGTGATGATGTCATTAAACCTGGTCTAGCGGCCATTGAAGAAGCTTTGTCTCTAGTAGGTAATCCGCAACAAACATTGCGTGTTGTCCATTTAGCTGGCTCTAATGGGAAGGGCTCTACATTAACCTTCCTAGAGGCCATTGCTCAAGAACATGGATTACGAGTGGGTAAATTTATGTCACCTTGTATAGTTGATGTTCATGATCAAATTCAAGTAAATGGTCAAGCTATTTCAGCTACTGAAATGGACCGAGTATTTCAACAAATGCAGCAAGCAGGACTTAGTGGGAAATTAACAGATTTTGAGCTCTTAACGGTAGTAGCCTTTTTACATTTTGTAAATAAGAAGGTGGATATCGCGTTGATTGAAGCGGGTATGGGTGGTTTATTGGATAGCACGAATGTCGTAACACCGATTGCTTCCATTATCCCGAGCATAGCTTTAGAACATACAAAGTTTTTAGGGGATACACTTGAAAGTATTGCCCATCACAAAGCGGGGATTATTAAACAACATTGCCCGGTCATTATTGGTGAATTACCAGACGCAGCGAAGCGTGTTGTTTATAATAAAGCTTCTGACAAAAGAGCCGCTGTTTTTGAATTAGGCCATCATTTTGCGATTATGGCCACTCCTGATGGGGAATGCTATACGAATGAAGCCCAACATTGCCAAATTTCAAACCTAACACGTTCCATGAAAGGTGGACATCAGGCAAATAATATGGCACTAGCTATCACAGCGTTTTTTGAAGTGGCTTCTGTTTTAAATGTATCGATCAATCATTCAGCCATTAGACAAGCGGTGCAAAATGCCTCGATTTTAGGACGTTTTGAAGAAATAATGCCTTTTATTATTTTGGATGGTGCTCATAATCCAGCAAGTGCAGAAAAATTAGTAGAAACGATTAAGAATGAGTTTCCTAGTGAACCGATCACATTTGTCATTGGTATACTAGCAGATAAAGATGTTCAGCAGATTTTACAAATTTTTGAGCAGGTTAGTGATGATTTTTATTTTGTTGATTTTGACAATCCACGTGCCATGACTGCGCAAAAAATGCTAGAGCTTTCTAATGCAACTTCAAAGACCGTCCTAGTTGATTATGCCTCCTTTTTACAGGCACAATCACAGAGCAAGCAAAGAACGGTTGTATCTGGCTCGTTATATTTATTAACAGCTGTCCGTAATAGATTAAAAGAATGAAAAGACTAGGGCTCTTGAGAGAGGGTCCTAGTTTTTTTATATATACTAGCAAACCTAGTTATGTATCAAAAAACAATAATTTCGCATTTACACTTCATAACCTACATATACTTATATCATATTGAATCATAGTATGTTTGAAAAAGTTACTCGTAGGATAGATAGGTGGAAGGATGAGGTGAAGATGAATGAAAATTGTCAATCATGTGATGAAAAAACAAATATTTCGAGCAATGATTATAGGTGGATTTGTTGGTCTATTAGGGGTAGCTATTTTTTTGGGTGCTTTACAAGCGAGTACGCAATTACCATTAAAGAAAAACGGTAGTGAAGTGGCAAATAATCAATCACAATCAGAGACGATTCCAACTGCTGGTGAGACAAGCAATACATCGAATGCATCGATGTTTTTTGCTAGCCAAGCAGGCGTCTACTCAAATTATGAGAGTGCCAGTTCATTCGTTGCAGAGTACCCTGCGTTAAAAGAGAGCGCAATTGTTCAAGTTGATGGGAAATTTTATGTATGGACAAGCATGGTGACTGAAGAAAGTCAGCTTGAATTTTTACAGGAACCTGCAACATTTAAAAAAGCCTTTAGTGTTAGTGGTGAAAGTTGTAAGGAGCCCACACTTGCGGAAATACCTGCAGCTTTAGCAGATAAAAATGCCACAAAATTAAATTTTAAGGAAAAAGGAAAAGATTCCACATTACCTGAGGATTGGCAATCTATTGGTGCGGCAGCCTCTACTATTTCCAACGATCTTAATATCATCCGCTTGCACGTTTTTTCTCATTATCAATCGAAGAATACGTGTCTACAGGTTAAATTTTAATCATAAAACATAGCGAAATCCTCGTTATCTTGATTTTTAAAAAATTTTCAAATAGCCCATTCTTCGCTATCATAAGGATAAGGAGGAATGGTCAGATAATGTTGAAAACAAATCATAAGCTTATACTTGCTTCTGCTTCACCTAGACGGAAGGAATTGCTTGGCATGTTAGCTCTTCCATTTGAGGTTATGACAAGTAAAGTGGAAGAAACAAGTGTACAAGCAGAAACCATGCAGGATTATGTAAAAGGAGTAGCTTTATTAAAGACACGCGATGTAGCCAAAAAAGCATCAGAAGCCACGATTATTGGCGCGGATACAATCGTAGTGTACGACAATGAGCTACTACATAAGCCAAAATCTCGTGAGGAAGCTATTTCTCACTTACAACGTCTATCAGACAATAAGCATGTTGTGATGACGGCTGTAGCCATTATTGAGCCAAGTGGTCAGGAAACTGTTTTTGTGGAAGAAACTACAGTTGTTTTTCACCAATTAACACAAAAACTAATCGAAGCATATGTAGATTCTGGTGATCCATTTGATAAAGCTGGTGGATATGGCATACAAACAATCGGTACATTATTAGTTAAACGAATTGAAGGAGATTATAACAATGTTGTAGGTCTACCACTTGCAGCTTTGTTTTCGCAATTGGTAGCGCTACAAATAGTCCAATTTGCGAAGGAGTGAGTATGTTTGCTAGAAGTACCAACTTTAATGATACGTGATGTCAATATGGAGGATCGTCCCCGTGAACGGCTACTACGGCAAGGGGCTGAAAGTTTGTCTAACCTAGAGCTACTTGCTATTTTGTTAAGGACAGGCACAAAGGAAGAATCTGTGCTAGTTCTTGCCAATAGAGTTTTAAATGTTTTTGAACGACTACACCATCTGAAGCACGCAACCATCGAAGAAATGGTGGCCATTAAAGGAATAGGAGAGGTAAAAGCTATTCAATTATTAGCAGCCATTGAACTTGGAAGACGTCTGGCTCAGAAGCATAATGATGAAAAATTTACTATTCGCTCTCCACAAGATGCAGCGGCCTATTTAATGCCTGATATGACTTCGCTTAATCAGGAACATTTTGTCGTTCTGTTTTTAAATATCAAGAATCAAATTATTCATAAACAAACGATTTTTATTGGCAGTTTAAATGCCTCCATCGTACATCCTAGGGAAATTTTTCGTGAAGCTGTCAAGAGATCTGCTGCTTCAATTATTTGTGCCCATAATCACCCTAGTGGAGTTCCAACGCCAAGTACGGAGGATATTGAAGTTACGAAGCGTATCGTTGAAGCTGGTTATATTATCGGCATTGAATTAATCGATCATGTTATTATTGGTGATCATCAATTTATTAGTTTGAAGGAAAAAGGATATTTTTAACTCTGCATGTATTGTGCAGAGTTTTTTGCTTTCGGTAGGAGGGGCTAGCAATACCTATTGATTACATCATGTAAGTCAGCTAAAAAATCTGTGCAATAATAACATCAAAGTGTCAATGATAGGTAGTCATAAAATTTTTGTATTTTTTTGTGGTATATTGGCGAACCTTTTTCCTTACAAATCGTTAATGTATTCATAGAAACTCTATTATCTTCACAAAAATTGGTAGCCTGATACACATTGTTTTATGAGAATAAAAATTATATGCTAATCTATACGTACTATTTTTAGTTTAAGAGGGAATTAAAATAGTATCTTTTCTGTGAGATGGAGTATGTGGCACTACAAATTCTTGCGTTATTCCGTTATAATGAAAGGTATGAATTTTATCTTTATTCAGGAAGGACTCCCATCGAAAATTGGTGGTGAGGTGAATGAGTGTGTAGTTTTTTCGTGGTGTGAATCACCGGCTGATGAAGATAAACAATTTGACGGATGTTATGGATTTTGAGAGGAGTCAATTGTGTAGATACACTACACAATTCAATTTTCCTATACATTGTCGTCAAAGATAATGGATGTCAACGAAAGTATGGCTTATATAGAAAGGGAGTACACAATTTGTTTGGACTAGGAAGTAAAGATGTCGGGATTGACCTCGGCACAGCGAATACATTAGTGTTTATTAAAGGAAAGGGAATCGTTTTACGTGAACCTTCAGTGGTAGCAAAAAATACAAAAACAGGAGATATCGTTGCCGTTGGTAATGATGCGAAAAATATGATTGGTCGTACACCTGGCTCAATCGTAGCAATTCGCCCAATGAAAGATGGTGTTATTGCTGATTTCGATATTACAACAGCAATGATTGAGTATTATTTAAAAGAAGCATGTAAAAACTCCGGCGGTAACTGGAAAAAACCAAATGTTATGATTTGTGTGCCGTACGGTATTACATCAGTTGAACAACGTGCGGTTATTGATGCTGCTCGACAAGCCGGTGCAAAAGAGGCTTTCACAATCGAAGAGCCATTTGCAGCAGCGATCGGTTCTAATCTACCTGTATGGGATCCTACTGGCTCAATGGTTGTTGATATCGGTGGTGGTACAACAGAAGTTGCAGTTATTTCATTAGGTGGTATTGTAACAAGTGAATCTGTACGTGTTGGTGGGGATGCTATGGACCAATCTATCATCTCATATATTCGTAAAACGTATAATTTAACAATTGGTGAACGTACAGCAGAAGCTGTGAAAATGGAAATTGGTACTGCCTTAGCAGAAGGTTCAGAGGAAAAAATGGAAATTAGAGGACGTGACCTGTTAACTGGTTTACCGAAAACAATTGAAATTTCTTCACAGGAAATTTCTGAATCATTACGTGAAGCTGTTGCATCTATTATTGATGGTGTTCGAAAAACATTAGAACAAACTCCTCCTGAATTGTCTGCTGACGTTATGGAACGCGGAATTGTTTTAACTGGTGGTGGTGCGCTATTAACTAACTTGGACAAAGTGATTAGCCAAGAAACAAACATGCCAGTATTTATCGCGGAAGATCCGTTAGATTGTGTAGCAATTGGTACAGGTAAGGCTTTAGATCATATCGACTTAATTCGTCAACAACAAGTTAAAGGGTAAGGGGGTTTAGGCAATGCCACACTTTTTTTTCAATAAGAAAGTAATTTTGCTGCTCGTAGGCATGGTATTTCTTGTGGCATTGATTAGCTTCTCATTACGTGATCGGACGAATGCAACTTTACCAGAGCAAATTATTAAAGATACTGTCGGCGTCGCACAATCAATTGTTGCGAAGCCGGCAAATTATATTAATGGCATTTTTAATAATATTGACTCCCTCTTATACACGTACGAAGAAAATAAACGTTTAAAAGCACGCTTAGAAGATTTTGCAGTTGTACAAGCTGAGGCTACGGATTTAAAATCAGAGAATAGCAAGCTTCGAGAGCTATTGGGTAAAACTGAGAGCTTAAAAGCATTTAATCCAATTCATGCAACAGTGATTGCTAGAAATCCTGACCAATGGGAAGAGAAAATTATTTTAGATAAAGGGTCTTCTCATGGAGTTCAAAAGAATATGGCAGTTATGACGGCGAAAGGACTAGTTGGTAAGATTACACTAGTAACACCTTTCACATCTGAGGTAGAGCTTTTATATACAAATAATCCAAACTATCGTGTATCTGCGATGGTGTTAGGAGAAAAAGAAGCATACGGTTTAATCGAGGGCTTTGATGAAGAACGTAATGAACTCATTATGAAGCGAATCGATTCTAGCATGAAGGTTAAGGAAGGCGAGCAAGTAGTTTCTTCAGGGCTTGGTGGAATTTTCCCTAAAGGTGTCCCGATTGGAGAAATTACAGAAGTTAGTACAGATGATCATGGCTTAACGAAAATGGCTTATGTCAAACCATCTGCTGAGTTTTCAATTTTAGAGCATGTCGTGATTGCAAAGCGTACGTCAACAGCTATTGATGGCTCAGATGGCAATGCAACAAATAAGGATTTATCGAATCCGCCAGAGGCGAATAAAGAGGAGGCGGAGTGATGGTTCGATTTCTCATTCCCTCTGTGGCGGTTTTACTGTTCTTAGTAGAACCAGAGTTTGCCATGCTTTCCCCAATTGAAATTAAAGGGGAAGTCTATTATCTGATACCGCGTTTTTTAATCTTATATTTAATTTTTATATCCATCTATTACAGCCGTCAACGTGCGGTAATGTATGGACTTTTTTTTGGTGTCTTGTATGATGTCTTTTACATTGATATTATTGGATTATATTCAGTACTTTATCCACTTATTTGTTTTTTAGCAGGGTCTATCGTGAAAGTTATACATCAGCACTTAGTTGTGACAACGACAATTTCAGTTGTTCTAGTAGCAATTTTAGAATTTATACTCTATCAATTCTTCTTCTTAATCGATTTTACAGCAATACCTTTAGCGGATTTCTTACGTTCACGACTATTGCCAACAATCATTGCCAATGCTTTATTTTTAATGATTCTTGGTTGGGCCTTCAAATATCTAATTAATGCGCGTGTCTTACAGAGAGCACGTGAAGTTTCTTAATAAAGAACAACGTGAGGTGAGGCATTCATGAAAAAACAGTTAGTTAATATGAAGGGAACGAAGGACGGTTTTGTACTACGCCTAGACGACCAATGTGCGTATGGCGAGTTAGTGGAAGAATTAAAGAAAAAAGTTTTAGAAGGCGGTATCGATGGTAAAGTAGATGTACAATTATACTTAGGCTATCGATACTGTACTGATGACCAAATTAATGAATTGATCAAAATTGTCGAAGAAACAGAGCAACTTATTGTATTAAAGGTGCAAAGTGAAGTACTGACTGTCCATGAAAGCAACCAGAAAATGATTGAAAGTCAACAAGATACATATATTGGCGTGGTCAGATCAGGACAAATTCTGCGTTCGTCAGGAGACATTATCATCGTTGGAAATGTAAATCCGAATGGTCGTGTAGAGGCTGGTGGTAATGTATATGTCCTAGGTAAATTGAAAGGGATTGCACATGCAGGCGTGCATGGTAATAAAGAAGCCATCATTGCGGCATCTCGATTCGAAGCCACACATATCATGATTGCCGATCAAGCTC
>NZ_DAMDAY010000106.1:0-15970 GCF_032093475.1 Lysinibacillus sp.
ACATTGATACCGATAGGACCAATTTTCCATTCTAAATAAGGTGCTTTCATTTCACCTACACCGTGCTCCCCTGTAATCGTGCCACCTAGTGACAGTGCTGCCTCAAAAATTTCTGCAAATGCCGCTTCTACACGATGCATCTCCTTTTCATCTCGCAAGTCTGTTAAACATGTAGGATGCAAATTTCCATCCCCTGCATGACCAAATGTGGCAATATTGACATTGTACTTTTCGGATATATCATTAATTCTCATCACCATTTTGGCCAGCTCTGATCGTGGTACTGTGGCATCCTCTAAAATAACTGTCGGTTTTAATTTTGCTAATGCTGATAATGCGACACGTCTTGCTGTTTTAATTTGCTCCGCTTCCTGTGCATCTTTTGCAATTTGCGTAAAGAGAGCTCCATTTTCTTCAGCGATTCGTACCATTTCTTTGACATCTTGTTCTACTTGATGCATTTCACCATCCTGCTCAAGTAATAGCATTGCTTCTACATCTGTTGAGAGTCCTATTTTCATATATTGCTCGACGGCGCTAATTGTTTTTTTATCAAGAAATTCTAGCGTTACGGGAATGATTTTATTGGCAATAATACTAGAGACCGTTCTCGCTGCATCCTCTAAGGATTCAAAGTATGCGATGCTCGTCATTTTATATTGTGGCAACGGAATAAGCTTTAAAGTAATCGCTGTTACGACACCCAATGTTCCCTCTGCTCCAACAAATAATGATGTGAGGTCATAGCCCGCTACGTCCTTTGCTAGTTTGCCACCTGTTTCTAAAATATCCCCGTTTGGTAAAACAACTTGTAGACCTTTGACATAATCCTTTGTTACACCATATTTTAAGCCACGCAAGCCACCTGAGTTTTCACTAACATTGCCACCAATCGTAGAAATTCTCATGGAGCTTGGATCAGGAGGGTAAAATAAACCATGTGCTTCGACGAATGTACAAAGATTCTCAGATATAATGCCAGGCTGGACTGTAATCGTTAAATTTTCCTTATCGAAATTTAAAATTTGATCCATTCTATTAAATAAAATCACTACGCCCCCATCGTAAGGCACCGTTCCTGCTGCAAGATTTGTTCCAGAACCTCGTGGAATAATTGACATTTTATATTCATTACATACTTTAATTACCTCAGCAATTTCCTCTGCATTCCCTGGTGAAATGACAAGATCAGGTAAGCGCTGAAAATTTGCCGTTGCATCATAGGAATATGCTAAAAGCTGTGCAGTTGATCTTTTAATGTATTTTTCACCAACAATGTGCGTAATTTTTTCGATAACTGTTTTATTCATAAGACTCACCTCGAAATGAAATATGTAGTTACTACAATTTTAATTGTTGGAATTTTCTAAACATATGTCTTGGAAGATAAAAAAGGGGATTATATTTTAATTTTTTTGTGTTATAGGACCAAAAAAGAAGCTGTTGGATAAATCCAAACAGCTTCTAAAAAGGTTTTGCTTCAATGTAAAAAGCAGATGAGAAAGTTCGGCACTTGCCTGCTTTCTCATCTGCTTTGTTAACGCTGACGTTCCTTAAAGACACGTTCCATTTCGCGTTTTGCTTCTTTTTTGCGCATGTCGTTACGCTTGTCGTAGTCTTTTTTCCCTTTGCCGACGCCGATGAGGAGCTTGGCGTAGCCGTCCTTGATGTACATTTTTAGTGGGACGATTGTGTAGCCGTCACGTTTTACAGCACCGACTAGCTCGCCGATTTGCTTTTTGTGGAGCAACAGCTTACGGGTACGTAGTGGATCGTGGTTAAAGCGGTTGCCTTGTTCGAATGCGCTCACGTGCATATTATTGATCCATGCTTCGCCATTACGGACACGAACAAAGGAGTCTTTAAGTTGGACTTTGCCTGCACGGATAGATTTAATTTCTGTGCCTGTTAGTACCATGCCTGCTTCAATTGTCTCTTCGATGAAGTAGTCATGGCCTGCTTTTTTGTTTTGTGCTAATACTTTACCAGTACCTTTTGCCATATTTTCACCCTCTACTTAAAAGGTTGAGCTTGAGCGAAAGCATCCTCAACAAGGATACTTTCGCTCATGCTTATTTACGTTTTGATTTTTTCTTTTTGCCTTTTTTAGCAATGCCTTCATAGAACTTTTGCTTTTGTTTCACGCGTTTTTTAGGTCCAGGGCTTGAGTCATCTTTGCGGCGTCCACGTGGATCACGGTCGCTTTCACGGCGTTCACCTTGTTTGCTGCTTCGACTTCCTCTTTCTTCCTCTTGGCGTCGGCCTCTTCGACTACCACCACGACTGCCTCGTTCCTCATCACTGCGTGTACTTCTGCGACTGCTGCCACCTTTGTTATCACTGTAATTTTTTCGTGCATGGATTACAGTAGGTGCTGCTTTGCGTGTTCGTCCATATGAAGTTACCATTCCAACGATTTCAAAGTCAATCGATGACTCCTCAATAATGACATTAGCCACACGAACGGTCACCTCATCACCAATACGGAATTGGCGATTCGTTCGTTCACCGATCATAATCATTTGACGATCATCGAAGCGGTAGTAATCATCTGTCATATTGCTAATATGGACAAGTCCTTCAATCGTGTTTGGTAGCTCCACAAAAATACCGAAGTTTGTAATCGATGAAACAATTCCTTCGAATTCTTCGCCAATTTTGTCGGACATATATTGTGCTTTTTTCAGAGCGTCTGTATCACGTTCTGCATCAACAGCACGGCGTTCGCGTTCAGATGTGTGATCAGCAATTTCATCCATTGCCATACTCCACTGGGCAATCGTTTCTCTAGATGTATCCTTATTAATTATATACGTACGAATTAAACGGTGTACGATTAAGTCAGGATAACGGCGAATTGGTGATGTGAAGTGTGTATAGAAATCCGTTGATAAACCAAAGTGACCAAGGCTTTCTGGATAATATTTTGCCTGCTGCATCGAGCGTAATAGCATCGTTGAAATAACAGGCTCCTCAGGCATCCCTTCAATTGCTTTCAATACATCCTGTAACGCTTTTGGATGGACGGTATTACCCGTAACTTTAATTAAAATACCGAAATTCGTGACAAATTCAAAGAAGCGTTGAAGCTTTTCAGGCTTTGGATCTTCGTGAATACGGTATAGGAACGGTACATTCATCCAGTGGAAGTGCTCTGCTACGGTTTCATTGGCAGCTAGCATGAAATCTTCAATTAATTTCTCGGCTACTGTACGTTCACGTAATTCAATATCTACAGGCCATCCTTCTTCATTTACAATAACTTTAGATTCTTTAAAGTCGAAGTCTATAGCTCCTCGCATTTCACGTTTACGACGTAAAATATTGGAGAGCTCTGCCATGTTTTTAAACATTGGAACAAGTGGCTCATAGCGTTTAATTAGCGCCTCATCCTGCTCCTCTAAAATCTTGTAAACGTCCCTATACGTCATACGTTCCGTCGTTTTAATCACACTTTGGAAAATTTCATGTGAAATCACATTACCATTCGCATCAATGATCATTTCACAGGATAGCGTTAAACGGTCAACCTGTGGATTTAAAGAACAAATACCATTCGATAATCGATGTGGAATCATCGGTATAACACGGTCTGTTAAATAAACACTTGTCGCACGGTCGTAAGCTTCAAGGTCAATAACCGAGCCTTGCGTTACATAATAACTTACGTCTGCAATATGTACGCCAAGCTTGTAAGTACCATCGACATTTTTCGTTACGGTAACCGCATCATCCAAGTCCTTTGCATCTGCACCATCAATCGTCACAATTGTTTCATGTCGTAAATCACGGCGACCTTCTAAATCAGCCTCTGTAATTTCATCTGGTACACGTTGTGCTGCAGTGATGACTTCATCTGGGAATTCAGGTGGAATGTCATGCTTATATAATATCGATAAAATATCCACACCTGGATCATTTTTATGGCCTAAAATTTTTGTAATATAGCCGGTTGCGGATTTTAAATCCTCAGGCCATGTCGCAACCTCAACAACAACCTTATGTCCATCGACAGCTCCTAATGTATCCCCTTTAGCAATAAAGATATCCATTGGTAGCTTTTTATCGTCTAGGACAACAAAGCCGAAGCCTCGATTTGCTTGGAATGTCCCAACAAAGCTTGTTTGACCACGTTCAACGACCTTTGTTACAGTACCTTCGCGACGATCTCCGAATGATTCCTTTAAAACACGAATTAAAACGATGTCTCCATTAATGGCACCATTAATTTCATGTGGTGGAATGAACACATCGTCCATGCCCTCAATATCAGGCGTTACAAAGCCGAAGCCCTTCGCATGCCCAATAAATTTACCTCTTAGTAAATTCATACGCTCTGGTAGGCCATAACGATTGGAGCGTGAACGAACAACTAAGCCTTGTCCTTCCATGCGGACTAATGTTTTTACAAGCTCCTTAAATTCCTCCGCATCCTCAAAGCCGAATTCTTCTTCGATTTCACCAACAGTTAATGGTTTATAATCATCTTGACCGAAGAAATCGAGTAAACGACTTTGTAGTGTATCTTTTTGGTCTTTCATACATATTCCCTCCTTCATGAGAAAATCCTATTTATAATTTATTGTGCCCAATTTAGGCTTTCTAAAAAGCGATAAATGTCTTCATGTAATTGATCTTTTTCTTGATCTAGTGTAATAACATGTTTTGAGTTTTCATACCACTTGATGTGCTTTTCAAGTGACTCAGTTTGATTATATATAATGTTGGCAGATTCTGTCTCTATTACCTCATCATTTGTAGCTTGAACGACAAAAATTGGCGCATAAATCATGTCTATTTCTTGTCGCGTACGTGCAATAAATTCACGTAGCTCCTGTAGTGACGGCATGCCCTTTTCAGCAATGAGCGAAACCTCTGCTTCAATTTGGTCATCCTGTTTCCCTTGGAATTTCTTATATTCTCTAGCGTATTTCAAAACACCCTCAAACATAACGTCTGTTGTACGCATTGTCATGGGTGCACACATTGTGACAATTCCTTTTACAGGATTATTTAATGCAACGTTTAATGCCATAACACCACCTAATGAGAGGCCTGCAACAGCAATTTCCTGATAGCCAGCATCCTGTAACTGTTTGTAGGCGGCTACGACATCCTGCCACCAGTCTGCTGGACCTGTTGTGATCAGTTCCTCCGGCTCCACACCGTGGCCTTTATAGTGAGGTGCTAAAGTAGTATACCCTTTTTTCTCTAAAAATCTACCAAGCATACGCACGTCTGCAGAGCTGCCTGTAAAGCCATGTAATAGTAAAACGGCACGTGGTCCTGCTTGAAAGAAAAATGGCTGTGATAATGATTTGTTCATAGTAAGCACTCCTTCATCTAAACACTCATTTCTACTATACCCATTATAGTCATCTCCATAATGCTAAGCGATTGATAATTTGGTTAGTAGGTTACAGAGAGATTCTTCCATTAAGTTATGATAAAAGAAAACGCCCAACCAATTAGGTTAGGCGATATATCTTCAACTATTAGATTTTTGTAATAGCGATTGCTAGAATAAAGAATAGTATAGCTAACACAATTGTTGCACGGTGAAGGATTAAATCCATACCACGTGCTTTTTGCTTTCCAAATAGTTGCTCAGCTCCACCCGAGATGGCACCTGATAAGCCTGCACTTTTACTAGATTGAAGTAATACCACAACGATTAACGCTAATGATACGATAACTAATGAAACTAATACTACTGTATGCATTCACTGCACCTCCCGAACTTTGAAACATCACAACAGACTATATTATAACAAAAAAAGGTTGCCATGACAAACTTAGCTTTATGTTTAACAGTTTTTTTCCGCTTCATGCCCCTCTACTTGTCGACTTTTGCTACTATTAGTGGATATCGCCAACCCTTTAATTTGATTATAATGGAAGAAATGAAATTTTCTCGGAGGAAAGAACTTGAATAAAAAAATAATAACTCTTCTTTTATTATGCTGTATGATTCCCTTTCTTACAGCATGCTCAAAAGCTATAGACCTGCTGCTTGAAGAAGAGGATGACACAACTACGACGTTAGCAGAAGAAACAAAAAATGATGTGAAGCAGCCAGAGAGTAAAGCATTATCCCCCTCTTTTTCGCCTACAGACTTATTCTCAACATCTTTATTTAAAGATGATCCCGCATTATTACAATTTACCAAAAGAGTCGAGAAGCAAGTGGTAACATTTGAACAGCGCTTTCAAGTCCCTTATACAGGAAAGCTAGATTTTGAGGATTTTGAGGTTCAACTAAATGATTTAAATAGCTTGCTTACCTTTGTGGACCCCTATACAGCCGGTTATTTTCTTGACTATGAATGGACGGCTTGGGAAACCGATGATGGCTATTTAGTTGAACTGTCGATTGATTATTTAACAGATGCCAGGAAGGAGCAAAAGGTAGATCACTTTGTGGAAGCCTTTGCTGACAAGCATATTACGAAGGAAATGACAGATTTCGAACGTGCTAAAATCATTAATGATTACGTGGTGCAATTAGCCACTTATACAGAAGAGGGCTCGACGGAAGGACAGACGGTTTTTGAATTGATTAATGAAAAAACTGCGGTATGCCAGGCCTATGCCTTACTTGCTTACCGTTTATTAGTAGCATCAGGTCTCGATGCAAAATATGTATACGGCTATAGCGAGGATCAACTACATGCGTGGAATTTAGTTAGTGTCGAAGACCAATGGTATCATCTTGATACAACTTGGAACGATGTTGACTCTGATGAACCCTATGCGATTTCTTACGAGTATTTTTTAGTCAATGATCAAAAGCTTAGCCAGGATCATTTATGGGTTGCTGAAAACTATTTTGCTGCTACTAGTAATGATTATGATTTTATGCATGATATGTGGTATGCCAATACAGTTGCTGATGTGATTTATTATAATAGCATGAAAGATAATATGGTTTATTCCTATAATTTAGCGACCCATGAACATAAAAAGATAACTGAAACAGCTTGTTATTATTTAGCGACTTATCATGACTCCATCTATTGCAGTGATTATGACAACGCTGGTTATTTAACAAAAATTAAAGTCGAGGACGGCTCTGAAGAAATACTAGTGGAAGATGAAGTCCTTAATTTAACGATCCAAGATGGTATTTTATATTACGAAACGATCGACGGCTCACAGCATCAACAAATACTTCAATAAAATCTGTGTGATGTTCACACAGATTTTTTTCTTTCTTCCTATGCCACCATTTACAGTATTACCATATTTTATTAACAAATTTTTAACGCTAGCTTTACACCCTTCCTTTACACTTACAATTGAATTCACCTAAAGGAGGAAAATCATGAAATACGCAAAAAAATGGACTTCATTGTTTCTAGCAAGTGCAGTAACTTTATCCGCAGTGAGTATTCCACAGCAAGAGGTACAAGCAGCTGATGTAAAGAAACCGACAAATGTCATTATGCTTGTGATGGACGGAAGCAGTAATAATGCTGTAACCCTTTCTCGCTGGTATAAAGGTGAAAGCTTAGCAATGGATGAAATTTTATCAGGTGCTATGCGCACGTATTCTGCAGAATCAGCCATTACCGATTCTGCGCCCGCTGCTACTGCTTTAGCAACTGGCCATAAATCGAACGATAAATATATAGGTGTGCTTCCATCGGTGGTTAATTCACCTGGATTAGCACAAATTACTCAAGAGGATGCTTTCAAACCTGTAGCGAATGTGCTCGAAGGAGCTAAACAACAAGGAAAGGCTACCGGATTAATTTCTACATCTGAAATTCAACATGCTACTCCAGCTGGTTTTTCAGCACATGTTAATAATAGAAGTCAATATGGGGATATTGCTGAACAGCAAGTCTATCAAAATATTGATGTTGTTTTAGGTGGAGGGCTAGAATCGTTGTCACCTGGCACATCTAAAAATGCCCGTAAGGATGGCGAGGATTTACTAAATGTACTGAAAGAAAAAAATTACGATCTCGTTCAAACTCGTGATGAGCTAGTGAATAGTCAGTCCTCTAAAATTTGGGGAAGCTTTGCACCAAGCGCACTTGCCTATGATTTAGATCGTGCTAAAACGAGAGCATCTGAGCCTACACTGGCTGAAATGACTAATAAAGCGATTAATACGCTAAAAAATGATGAGGACGGCTTCTTCCTTTTTGTTGAAGGGAGTAAGGTCGACTGGGCGGCACATGCCAACGATACAATTGGTATTATTAGCGATATCTTATCGTTTGATGATGCAGTAAAAGAAGCAGTTGATTTTGCAAAGGAAGATGGCAACACATTAGTAATTGCTGTAACAGACCATGGAAATAGCGGTATTACGATGGGGAACGCCAACACAACGAGCACCTATTCAAGCATTCCTGTCTCTGCTTATATTGATCCATTGAAAAAAGCTTCGATGACTGTTGAAGGTGCACTAAGCCAATTAAAAGAAGATCGCTCTAATTTAGTAGAGGTGGCTGCCCTTTATGGATTAGATCAGTTAACAGAGGATGAACTAACGACATTGAAATCTGCAAAAGACTTAGGCAGTGAGATGGTTAAGATGTTAGCAAATCGCGCGAACATTGGCTATACAACAGGTGGTCATACAGGGGAAGATGTGTTTTTATATTCATTCGGACCTTCTAAATTGACAGGGCTAGTTGAAAATACGGATCTAGCTCATACGATGGCACAATTTATGGGCTTTGACTTAAATACACTAACAAATGATTTATATGTCCCTGCAACAAAAGCATTTACGGATAAAGGCTATACGACAAAAATCGATTTATCGGATAAAGAAAACCCAACATTTATTGCTCAAAAAGCAGATGTAACTGTGAAAATTCCAGTCAATAAAAACACAATGATTTATGAGGAAACATCCACAAATACTGCAAAAACACATACATTTGATACAATTAACGTCTATAATGGCTCTGAATTCTATGTATCTAAAAAACTGATCAATGCAGTGAAATAAAAACAAAGGCGCGAACATAAGTTGAGATTATTCCCTTATGTTCGCGCTTCTTTTACATAAAAACAAACACCCATAATTGTCCAAACTAAACATCTTCCCCCGGAACCTTAAATTTACCTTAATTTTATCTTATGATTTACTGAATTCACCTTAATTCAGCAACATTTTTCTCCACATTCCGTCAAATCAGTGTTAAAAACATAAGGTAAGGATTTTTAACTAATAAATTACTATTTTTTGAAAGTTTAATCCTATACTTTTTTTCATTGGAGGTGGACAAATGCAATCCATCAAAAATAACGAACATCTGCGCTTTATTGGCATGACGCTATTTTATTTGATCGTTTTGGTACTGCTGTTTCTTATACATGGCTTCCATGATATGAACGCTGGACCATTTATATATACGGAATTTTAATAAAAGGAGTTTTAATCATGTTAAGTATTTTAGCAGCTATTGAACGTGTGGCCATCCAGCAGCCACAAAAAACTGCTTATCAAACGCACAATGCCTCCTTAACATATGGTGAGCTTTGGCACTTATCGGAATGTATGGCCGATTATATCTCGAAGCTTCATTTACAGAGGCAGCAGCCGATTGTCGTTTATGGACATATGTCCCCGCTACAAATTGTTGCCTTTCTAGGTGCTGTCAAGGCTGGACACCCTTACGTACCCGTTGATTCGTCAACCCCTTCTGAAAGAATACAACTTATTTTAGAAGCCTCTGGAGCAGGATTACTATGCACAACAGAGCCATTACACATGCTGACGAACATTCCCGTTGCAGCGGTGAGTGATATCTTAGAGAACTCCTCCTCTGAAGTATCTTTACCCTCCACAGCATGGGTGAAGAACGAGGAAATCTATTATATTATTTACACTTCTGGATCAACTGGTCAGCCAAAGGGCGTTCAAATAACCGCTACTAATTTAGCACATTTCGTTTCTTGGATGCAGGAACACTTCCCTTTACAGCAAGACGGAGTATTTTTAAATCAGGCGCCTTTTTCCTTTGACTTATCTGTCATGGACCTTTATCCAGCACTTGTTGGAGGACATACGCTATATGCCATTACACAACAAGAAATTGCGAACCCGAGAGCGTTATTTGATTCATTAGCTTCGTCCAATACTCGTGTTTGGACGTCGACACCATCCTTTGTCAAAATGTGCTTAATGAACAAAGAGTGGAATCAACAGCTCATGCCAGCATTAGATACATTTTTATTCTGTGGCGAGGTCCTGCCCATCGCAGTTAGTAAGGAGTTAATGGAGCGTTTTCCACAGGCAACTATTTATAATTTATATGGTCCAACGGAAACGACTGTTGCGGTTTCCTATGTAAAGGTAACGGAAGAATTGATAGCTCGCTTTGAGCAATTGCCTATTGCTCCACTAACGGAGACAAACATTTCTTTATTAGAGGATGGAGAAATTGCTATTTCAGGTCCGACAGTTAGTGCAGGGTATTTGGGGGCACCGGAATTAACAGCAAAAGCCTTTCCGACAGTAGCTGGCAATCGCATCTATCGTACTGGAGATGTTGGCTATGAGCGAGATGGATATGTATTCTTTTCTGGTCGCAAGGATTTCCAAGTGAAGCTACATGGCTATCGTTTAGAAATCGAGGAAATCGAAAAGCAGATAAGTAACCTTCCACCGGTTTCAAGTTGCGTGGTTGTACCTGTTTATAAAGAGAAGGAAATTACTGCTCTAAATGCCCATCTTGTTTTGCGTGAGCCATTAAAGGACTCTGCCTTCAAAATGACAAAACAGTTGAAAGCACTTTTATCGGAGTACTTACCTGCCTATATGATTCCGAAAACGTTTAAATATATGGACGCTTTACCGCTTAACGCAAATGGTAAGGTGGATCGTAAAGGATTGGCGGTTATGGAAACAGTATGACGCCTTATGGAAATATAGCATTCTTTCTGATTATCGGACTATTATTACTACCAACCATCATACTCGGCTTACGTGGCAAATCATCGAAACACTATAATCTATTTGTCTCGTTGATTGTCTTAGCTCTTATTTTTGGTAGCTCATTGAACGGTAGCATTTCGCTCGTATTGTTTACAGTTTTTCAAGTAGTCCTTATTGTTGGCTACCAACGCTATCGACTCCAGCAAAATAGTGGTATGGTCTTTGTTATCGCTGTGGTATTGTCGATTTTACCACTTGTACTTGTGAAGGTACTGCCTATTCTAGGGTTACACCATTTATTTGGCTTCCTTGGTGTGTCTTACATTACCTTCAAAGCTGTACAAATGATTTTAGAAACCCGAGATGGCTTAATGAAAGAGAACATTTCTGTTGTAGAGCTTGCCTATTTTTTACTGTTCTTTCCTACAGTATCTTCAGGTCCTATTGATCGTTGGCGACGCTTTACAAAGGATTATCATTCGGTACCATCCGCGGAAGACTATCAAATGCTGTTATTAAGTGGGATTAACTATATCTTTGTAGGCTTTTTATATAAATTTATTTTGGCCTACTTAATTTACAACTACACCCTTATCTACCTGCCAAATCATACGTATAACTATTTAACGCCCTTCCAGGGACAATTAGCGTATATGTATATGTATAGCTTTTATTTATTCTTTGATTTTGCTGGCTATAGTGCATTTGCTGTTGGTGTTAGCCGAATAATGGGGATTCAAACACCCATTAACTTTAACCGACCATTCGCCAGCCGCAATATTAAAGACTTTTGGAATCGTTGGCATATGAGTCTTTCCTTCTGGTTTAGAGATTATGTCTATATGCGATTCGTGCTTTGGATGACGAAGAAAAAATGGCTGAAAAATAAATTCGCCATTTCCTATATTGGTTTCTTTTTACTATTCTTTTTAATGGGCATTTGGCATGGCCTAGAATGGCACTTTGTAGTCTACGGACTCTATCATGCCCTATTAATAGTAAGCTTTGATAAGTTTGAACGCTGGAATAAAAAGCATAAGCGTTGGCCTAAAAATAAGTGGACACATGCCATTGGCGTATTCATCACTTTTAATGCCGTGTGCTTTGGCTTCTATATTTTTTCTGGCAAATTATTTTAACCAAGGGCTAAAAAAGCCTGTTCAATAAAGGAGAATTATTAATGGATCAACAACAAGTTTTAGAAATGCTAGTCGAGTTATGTGAAGATGAAATTATTGTAGAGAACCCAGATATTGATTTATTCGAAGAAGGGCTACTAGACTCTTTCGGAACGATTAATCTATTAGTAGAAATTGAAAATCGATTTAATATTTCTGTGCCAATTACTGATTTTAATCGTGAAGAATGGAACACGCCTAATCGCATTGCAGGGAAATTAGCTGAAAGACAATGATCAAGAAAGGCTTTTTATCTTTATGTATTGCCTTCGCTCTATTTACTGGCTTTATCTTCTTTCCCAATGCGTGGATCAAGGCATGGATATCGGATGAGGATGTAGAGCAGGCCAAAACAAATATGTCTCCGCTTGTATTCCAAGGTACGTATTTACAGGAGCGCATGCTGCAGGAGCCTAATTCCATGCCTTTATATGGCTCCTCAGAATTAAATCGTTTTGATCCCTTCCATCCATATAATTATGCACGAGCAACAGAGGCGCCTTATTCGACCTTTATGGTTGGTCGTGGGGGCATGCAGTCCATTACTCATTTTTTAAATTTTGCTGCACAAGAGAAAAATTTAAAGGATAAAAAAGTAGTCTTTATTATCTCTCCACAATGGTTTACAGCAAAAGGTATGGGGGAATTTCATTTTTCACCGAATTACTCTATGCTGCAAGCCTATGATTTAGCTTTTAATGATGAAATGGATGCTAATCTTCGCAAACGTGCCATGGAGCGCCTATTAGAATTTGATACTGTTAAGCGTGATCGTCTTTTAAAGACTATGTATCAATATCAAATGTCAAACGGTAAGAAAAATCCGATTACTGGTCGTATGGCCATGATAGCAGGGCGTTTTCATAAGGAATTGCTAGAAAAGAAGGATTTATATTATTCGCTATTCCCACGAAAAGGTCATAAATTAAAAAGTAATGATACCCTTATTGCCAACCAAACCTTTGACCAACAAGTGCAGGCTGCTGAAGCATATGGCAAAAAACGTGTATCAAATGATTATATGATTGAGAATCGTGCCTATCAGCGACTTGTGAATGCTAATTTCTCCAAGTTTAAAGGAATGCGCAAGCAAGAGGATTATACGAAATCTCCAGAGTATGAGGATTTTCAGCTTGTGATCGATGTTTTAAAGGATGCTGGTGCTAAGCCATTATTCGTGTCCATTCCGGTCAATGGCTATTGGTATGATTATAATGGCTATCCGGAGGAACGTCGTCACCAGTACTACGATAAGATGGCTCAAGTCCTAAAAGATGCAGATGTTAGCTATGTTGATTTTACAGACCATGAATATGATCCTTATTTTATAATGGATACCATTCATATTGCCTGGAAGGGCTGGGTCTATCTTGATCGTGAAATGGACCACCATTGGGCACAGTCAAAATAAACACGAAGGACAGTCTAAAAATAATAGACTGTCCTTTTCCTTATCGCAATATCCCTTTGACGTAGAGTGCCATTTGGTCACTGACATCGCTTAGTTTTTCAATAGCCTCGCTAAATTGTTGTACAAGTTCCGACTGTTCGTTAGAAGCGGCTTCAATTTGCTCCATACTTTCCATAAGAGATTGAACATTACTCGTAATGGTTTTCAGGGAGCTTTCAATTTGTTCTGTTGCAGTTGCAGTCTCACTAGAAAGCTTTCGTACTTCCTGAGCTACGATATTAAATCCTGCCCCGTACTGCCCAGCACGTGCGGCTTCAATAGAGGCATTTAACCCTAGTAAATTGGTTTGTCTGGAAATCGTTTTAATAAAATCTGTTACCTCATTTGAACGAGAAGAATTTTCGAGAGCATGTCGAGATTTCTCTGTAATGGTTTCACTCGTTGCTGACAATTCTTCGGAATGGGCAGCGATAGTATGTATTTTTAGTTGTAGCTCTTGAATAACAGCTTGTAGGCTGTCCATAAAGCCCTCCACTTTTTCTTGAGCATCTAATGGAAACAGTAAGCTTAATACAGCTACCACTTTGCCCTGTTCACGCACAGGATAAAGCTCACTATTCATCGGAATCCCAAAATACTCTTTCGGAATGCTACGCTTTAATATTTCCCCTCTTGCAACACGACGAAAATCCGGTGAATCCTCCGCTAATGAACCGATTTGTAAGTTCGTTTGAACCCTCGTTCCCTCCAAAACAAAAAGCGTTTCCCTTCCTTCTGCACTTGTAATGGTTATCGCAATTTCTTTGTTAAAGATTTCATGAAAAATCGGTAAAGTCTCTTCTAATGATTGTATAATCCCCATAACCCTACCCCCTCTATTTTTCTTTATTATACTTGACTGCTTGGGGTAAACATACTTCTTTTTAAAACATAATAAAATACCTCAAAGTATGAACATACTTTGAGGTATTTTTTGTCTATTATTTAAGGTTGTAGAACGATTGTAAACCAAGATACTCTGCTGTTGAACCAAGTTGATCTTCAATCCGAAGAAGTTGGTTGTATTTTGCTACACGGTCTGTACGTGATGGAGCACCTGTTTTAATTTGACCAGCATTTGTTGCAACAGCGATATCAGCAATTGTTGCGTCTTCTGATTCACCAGAACGGTGAGAGATAACTGCTGTGTAGCCTGCACGTTTCGCCATTTCGATCGCTTCAAATGTTTCTGTTAGCGTACCGATTTGGTTTACTTTGATAAGGATGGCATTGCCTACACCTTGCTCAATACCAGCTGCTAATTTTTTCGTATTCGTTACAAATAGGTCATCACCTACTAATTGTACACGACTACCGATACGATCTGTTAATAGCTTGTGTCCAGCCCAGTCATTTTCGTCTAAGCCGTCTTCAATTGAGATGATTGGGTATTTGTTTGTTAACTCCTCGTACCAATCAACCATTTCTTCTGATGTTTTCACAACGCCTTCACCATCTAAGTGGTATTTACCGTCTTCTTTATTGAATAGCTCAGATGATGCTACGTCCATCGCAAGTTTAACTTCTTCGCCTGCTTTGTAGCCAGCTTTTTCAATTGCTTCTAAGATGACAGTGATTGCTTCTTCGTTAGAGCCAAGGTTTGGTGCAAAACCACCTTCATCCCCTACTGCTGTATTATAACCTTTTGCTTTTAGAACAGCTTTTAAGCTATGGAAAATTTCAGCACCAATGCGTAATGCATGGCGGAAAGATTCCGCTCCAACAGGCATAACCATAAATTCTTGGATGTCTACATTGTTATCTGCGTGAGCGCCACCGTTTAAAATGTTCATCATAGGTACTGGTAATTGTTTAGAATTAAACCCACCAAGATATTGATAAAGAGGTACATCTAAATAATCTGCCGCAGCATGTGCAACTGCCATAGACACACCAAGAATTGCGTTGGCACCTAGCTTGCCCTTATTTTCTGTGCCATCTAGCTCGATTAAAGCTTTATCAATGACAACTTGGTCAAGAACTGAATAGTTACCTTCTAATTCTTCTGCAATAATTGTGTTTACATTTTCAACTGCTTTTAATACACCTTTGCCTAGGTAACGTGATTTGTCACCATCGCGTAATTCTACCGCTTCGTATTCACCTGTTGATGCACCTGATGGTACGATTGCGCGTCCAAATGCACCTGATTCTGTAAATACTTCAACCTCTACTGTTGGGTTGCCACGTGAGTCTAAAACTTCGCGCGCATAAACTTGTGTAATAAATGGCATAATTAATTCTCCTCTTTTTCAATTAATGATTTTCCTGTCATTTCAGTAGGTTGTGACACCTCTAATAATTCTAACATGGTTGGCGCTAAATCGGCTAAAATGCCACCATTTCTTAACACTAAATTTGGTTTTGTCACAATTACAGGAACAGGATTGGTTGTATGAGCTGTCATTGGCTCGCCTGCTAAAGTCAGTACTTCATCAG
>NZ_DAMDAY010000107.1:0-772 GCF_032093475.1 Lysinibacillus sp.
GTGACAAAGATACAGGCTCCTTGAAAGATTATCAAATCGGCTATCGCCATGTCGATTTACTGAATAACCAAGAAATTGATTGGACAGGTGTGGAAGCGGCTATTACTCCGCAAACTAAAATGATTGCAATTCAACGATCTAAAGGTTACGCGACACGACCTTCCTTTACGATTGCAGAAATTGCGGAAATGTGCGCAAAGATTCGTCAATTGGCCCCACAAGCGGTCATTTTTGTAGATAATTGCTATGGCGAGTTCGTAGAAGCACAGGAGCCTACAGAGGTTGGGGCTGATTTAATGGCAGGCTCACTGATAAAAAATCCTGGTGGTGGTTTGGCTAAAATTGGTGGCTATATTGCTGGCCGTGCCGATTTGGTGGAGAAATGTGCCTATCGCATGACATCTCCGGGTATTGGGGCAGAGGCGGGGGCTACATTAAATACACTAGGAGATTTTTATCAAGGATTCTTCCTAGCACCCCATGTTGTATCACAAGCATTAAAAGGGGCAATCTTTACGGCAGCCATGCTAGAGGAAATCGGGATGAATACGTCTCCAAGCTATAAGGCGAATCGCACGGATTTAATTCAATCTGTTTCATTCCAAACGGCACAGCAAATGATTGCCTTTTGTCGTGAAATACAAGCCAATTCCCCAATAAATGCCCATTATGCACCAGAACCAGCCTATATGCCCGGCTATGAAGATGATGTCATCATGGCTGCGGGAACATTCATCCAAGGCTCTAGTATTGAATTGACAGCAGATGGTCC
>NZ_DAMDAY010000107.1:782-15940 GCF_032093475.1 Lysinibacillus sp.
TCCGCCGTTTACAGCTTTTATACAGGGTGGACTGACATATGAACATGTGAAGTTTGCTATTTGCAGTGCTGTTCAAGCTATTCAAAAATAATCATGTGGAAATTAAAAATTTGAACAGTTTTTTACAATTTTCTAGCACTTTTAAAAAAATAACATTGTCATGTCAGGAAACCTTACATGCTTGGTTGACAGTGAAAAAATTTCGTTATATGATAAGCGGGTATTGGAGGAGGACTTAAATGAGTCGTGAAATTAGACGAACTATGCCGTTATTATCGATGAGTATTGTGATGCAATTAACTGAACTTTCGGCACGACAAATTCGTTATTATGAAGAACACCATTTAATTGAGCCGCACCGAACAGAAGGCAACCGTCGAATGTTCTCACTAAATGACGTCGACACATTGCTTGAGGTTAAAGACTACTTAGAACAGGGTATGAATATGGCAAAGATTAAAAAAATATTTGCTAAAAAGCAAAATCCTGTTGCTACAATTGATGAGCAAGATTTAAGTGATTCAGAATTACGCCAAATCATGCGAGAAGAAATGCGACAAGCACAGCGCATGCAAAAATCATCCATCCGACGTGGGGATTTATCTCGATTCTATTAATTAATAGGGTAGGGTAAACATAAAAGCTAGACAAATTATAGGAGTGTGGAAAACTGTGGGTAAATACACAAAAGAGGACATTAAACGTCTCATCGAAGAAAAAAACGTAAGCTTTATTCGTTTACAATTTACAGATATTCTTGGCACAATTAAAAATGTTGAGATTCCTGTAAGTCAATTAGACAAAGCACTAGAAAATAAAATGATGTTTGATGGCTCATCTATTGAAGGTTTCGTTCGAATCGAAGAATCTGATATGTATTTATATCCTGACCTCGATACTTTCGTAGTATTCCCTTGGACTTCTGAAAAAGGGAAAGTAGCACGTTTTATCTGTGATGTTTACACTGCGAAAGGCGAACCATTTGCTGGTGACCCACGAAATAACCTAAAACGTATTCTTAAAAAAATGGAGGACATGGGCTTTTCAAGCTTCAATTTAGGGCCTGAGCCAGAGTTCTTCTTATTCAAATTAGATGCAAAAGGCGAGCCAACGTTAGAAGTAAATGACCATGGTGGTTACTTCGATTTAGCTCCAACAGATCTTGGTGAAAACTGCCGTCGTGATATTGTATTAGAGCTAGAAGAAATGGGCTTTGAAATTGAAGCCTCTCACCATGAGGTAGCTCCAGGACAACACGAAATTGACTTTAAATATGCTGATGCTGTTACTGCATGTGATAACATCCAAACATTCAAATTAGTAGTGAAAACAATCGCTCGTAAACATGGCTTACATGCTACGTTTATGCCAAAACCACTATTTGGTGAAGCGGGCTCTGGTATGCACTTTAACGTATCACTATTTAAAGGCAAAGAAAATGCATTCTATGATGAATCGACTGAATTAGGACTTTCTGAAACAGCTATGCAATTTATGGCGGGTGTTCTTGCACACGTACAAGGCTTCACAGCTGTGACAAACCCAACAGTTAACTCTTATAAACGTCTAGTACCTGGTTATGAAGCACCATGTTATGTAGCATGGTCTGCACAAAACCGTTCACCACTCATTCGTATCCCATCAGCACGTGGGCTTTCAACTCGTGTAGAGGTACGTTCAGTGGACCCTTCAGCAAACCCATATTTAGCGATGGCCGTTATTTTAGAAGCAGGTCTTGAAGGTATTCGTCAAAGCTTAACACCACCTGCAGCTATTAATCGCAACATCTATGTAATGACAGAAGAAGAGCGTCAAGCAAATGGTATTGAAAACCTACCTGCAGCATTAGATGATGCTTTAACATTACTTGCAAAAGATAAAGTAGCACAAGCAGCATTAGGCGAGCATATTTATGCAAACTTTAAAGAAGCAAAAGAAATCGAGTTCGATATGTACCGTACAACAGTCCATCAATGGGAACGCGATCAATATTTAAAAATGTATTAATCATAAAAGATAAACCGAGTGGCTTATGAGGTCACTCGGTTTTTTTCGTCTAAATTTCTGTGTACGGTTAGACAGTTTTTTATTAATAACCCATATGTTTATGATGGTGTGGCATATGGCAAGGGTTAGGCGGCATACCGCACATTGTATGTGTTTCACAGCATTCATTAACGACAGATTCTGTGCATGGGAAATAGTATTGATGATCAATCATATGTTTGTTCACTGTTGTTACATGTGCTGGTTGTACGTGTGGAACAACTGTATGGATATAATTTGTGCGTACATATTGCTCTGGTGGTAAAAATTGTGGTGGATCAAATTGCGTTGGCATTGTTTGTGGCGGACAGCAGTGTGGACCTTTCGCCGGATGGCGTCTTCGTTGAAACATGTTATAACCTCCTGTTTTGATAAGTTGTAGTTCATTATTAAGATATGAGATATATGTCGATAGGGTCTATTTATTTGCCTATTAATGCATAGGTAAATCTAACAAGTAGCTAATTTGGTAGAAATTATAAAATCAACTTGCCTACATCTAGGAGTGAAATAAAAGTATCAAGATGAAGGATTTAACCTTTTTCTTTACTGTCAAAACTAATACATCAATGTCCTGAATTTTTTATTTAAAATAAATTTTGATGAAAAGAGTACGTTTTTTGAAAAAATAGATATTGTCATTAAAACAGTCGTACAGTATACTCTTTAATTGATAATGATTATCGTTATTAATTAAATCTTAGGAGGATATGTATGCCAAAATTATCGCTACAAAGGAAAGACTTTTTTATATTTTTTACACTGCTATTTAGCTTTGCGCTCTTATTAGTTGGATGTGGGGAGTCAACATCGAACTCCAGCAGTTCACAAGAAAATGACAAAGCAGAAATAAGTAACACGGAATCCTCTAGTCGAGAGATTAAACATGCAATGGGCACTACCACAATTAAAGGAACACCTACAAAAATCGTTACCCTTTACCAAGGGGCTACAGATGTGGCAGTAGCGTTGGGCATTAAGCCAGTTGGGGTAGTAGAATCTTGGGCTGAAGCACCTATTTATAATTACTTAAAAAATGATCTTGATGGTGTTGCAATTGTTGGACAAGAAACTCAGCCAAATCTTGAAGAAATTGCAAAGCTTAAACCAGATTTAATCATTGCTTCTAAAGTCCGTCATGAGGAAATTTATGATCAGTTATCTCAGATTGCACCAACAGTTGCTCATGAAACGGTTTTCGATTTCAAAGGGACAGCTGAAATGATGGGGCAAGCAATGAATCAAGAAGAAAAAGTTAAAGAGGTATTAGGGGATTGGGATACTCGAGTGGCTGATTTCCAAACAAAAATTCAAGAAAAGCTGGGCGATAAATGGCCATTCCATGTATCTGTTGTTAACTTCAGAGCAGACCATGCACGAATATATGTAACTGGGTATGCGGGCTCTATTTTAGCAGAGCTTGGCTTTCAAGGCCCTAAAAATTTAACAGATGATTCATTGGAAATCGTGAAACTAACAGACAAAGAAAGCATTACACAAATGAATGCTGATGTTATTTATATGTTTATGGAAAATGATGAAGCAGTCAAAAAGGTTTATGAAGAGTGGACAAATCATCCACTATGGAAAGAGCTTGATGCTGTAAAGGCAAATCAGGTTTATCAAGTAGATGAAATAAATTGGAATCTAGCTGGTGGGATTATTAGTGCTAATTTAATGTTAGATGATATTTATGACAAATTTGAATTAGAAAAATAGTGAAGGAGATAAGGGCTGTTTAAGGTGTTGGAGAATGCTTGAACAACAGCCCTCTCCTGTAGTGTTAGAGATTTCGAAAACTACAACCCTATTCATAAGATAAAATGTGGATCAGAAAGTTGGCATAAAAATGAGAATTATTCTTTCTAGTACTTCGATGAAACAAACAGGCTTATTCATCAGTTGTATGTTTCTTTTGCTGGCATTTATCATTAGCATAGCCATTGGTCAAACTCCCATTCCTTTCTCGTCAATCTACGATGCCATGTTTCATTTTGATGCTGCTGATAAGGAGCATGTTATTATTCGAACATCTAGATTTACAAGAGCTGTAATCGCTACAGTAGTTGGCGCAAGCCTTGCTATAGCAGGGGCATTAATGCGAGCATTAACAAGAAATCCTTTAGCAGCTCCTGATATTTTAGGAATCAATGCAGGAGCCATATTTTTTATTGTCAGTGCCATTACTCTTTTTTCCATTCAATCTTTAATGAGCTATATGTGGATTGCCTTTTTAGGGGCGGGCATTGCGGGAGCAATGGTGTTTTTCTTAGGTTCATTAGGTAGGGATGGTTTAACACCAATTAAAATAGTATTAGCTGGTGCAGCGATTACAGCTCTATTTGTCTCGTTTACGCAAGGGCTTTTAGTAATTGATGAACAGGGTTTACAAAGCGTCCTTTTTTGGTTAGCGGGGTCTGTGTCAGGACGTAGCATTGAAATGCTTGTACCTGTATTACCTTTTATTTTAATAGTAACAATCGTGGCGATATTAATGGGGCGTTCTATCAATATTTTACAATCTGGTGATGATATTGCAAAAGGTTTAGGTCAACGAACAATGATCACGAAAATTACTCTAGGCATCATCATTATCATACTTGCAGGTAGTTCAGTTGCTGTAGCAGGTTCAATCGGTTTTATTGGATTGATTGTCCCTCATATTGCCATCAATCTTGTTGGTACAGATTATCGTTGGATTATTCCGTATAGTGCAATATTAGGAGCGATATTGCTACTGTTAGCTGATATGGCAGCTAGATATGTTATGATGCCGTTAGAACTCCCAATTGGTGTAATGACTGCCTTAATCGGAGCTCCTTTCTTTATTTATATTGCACGAAAGGGGTTAGCGAAAAATGTCTAATTATATGTCGGTTCGAACAAAATCTAATCGCATATCTTTTCAAATTGCCAAAAGAACTTGTTGGGTGTTACTTCTGCTAAGTTTATTAGTAGGCATCATATCAGTCCTTGCTCTATCTGCGGGTAGTGAGTTTATCCATCCATTCACAGTGGTGAAAGAACTATTCGGCTATGGTAATAGGGATTATGATTTTGTCTTACATACATTAAGGCTCCCGCGTGTGTTGATGGCATTGTTAGTTGGTGCTGCGCTAGGTGTTGCTGGGTTACTATTACAAGGAATTATCCGCAATCCACTTGCGGCTCCAGATATTATCGGAATAACGAGTGGAGCATCCATGGGTGCAATTATCTTTATCGTGTATTGTATGGGGTCAATCAACATTCAATTTTTACCGTTAGCTGCTATATTAGGTGCTGCTATAATCTCCTTTATCATCTATCTTCTCTCGTGGAGAAAAGGCGTAACACCTATTCGCATGGTCCTCATTGGGATTGGTATTTCTGCTTTAGCAAAGGCAGTTGTGACCATGTTACTTGTTATGAGTGAGGTGGCAGCGACAACGAAGGCCTATTTATGGCTAACAGGTAGTTTATATGGGGCGAATATGCAGGATGTGTATTTACTCTTACCGTGGGTGGCCATTTTATTGCCATTAACATTTATGTTGGCAAGAACGGTGAATGTAAAGGAACTGGGAGACGAAATGGCAATAGGGCTAGGGGTCAAAGTGCAAAGGTATCGTTTACTTTTTTTACTTATTAGTGTGATGCTAGCCGGTTCAGCAGTCGCTTTTGCTGGTGGAATTGCCTTTGTAGGATTAGTAGCTCCTCATATTAGTAGAATGCTTGTGGGGCGATCCTTTGCTGGATTAATTCCGGTGACAGCTATTATTGGTGGCATTATTGTTATCGTAGCCGATATTGTGGCACGAATAGCCTTTTTACCAAAGGACTTACCAACAGGTGTATTTACAGCTGCAATTGGCGCACCTTTCTTTATATATTTACTATTTAGAACGCGCAATCAATAAATTAATATAGAAGAATAGGAAAGCGTAGAAGAAGGTGACAGGAATATGAGAAATGTCTTAGAAGCACGAGATTTAAATGTTAGTTATGGAGATAATCTTATTTTGGAGGATTTGAATCTTCAAATACCTAAAGGGAAAATAACGGTACTGGTAGGTGCCAACGGTTGTGGAAAATCCACCCTACTTCGAACGTTTGCACGACTTCAAAAAGCGAAGTCAGGTGACATTCTATTAGAAGATGATCAACTACATGCCATTTCTACCAAAGAAGTGGCAAAACGTTTAGCTATTTTACCACAGGGTCCTGTTGCGCCTGAAGGATTAACCGTCCAACAATTGATTAAGCAAGGTCGCTATCCCCATCAAAGCTGGTTAAAGCAATGGTCTACTGAGGATGAAAAAATTGTGGAGAATGCACTTACGGTTACACAGATGACTAAATTTGCTGATCGACCAGTGGATGCATTATCTGGCGGTCAAAGGCAACGTGTGTGGATTGCCATGACATTGGCTCAAAATACAGATCTTATTTTACTAGATGAGCCCACAACTTATTTAGATATGGCTCATCAAGTAGAAATTTTAGATTTACTATTTGATTTAAATGAAAATGAAGGCCGTACTGTTGTCATGGTGTTACATGATTTAAATTTAGCATGTCGCTATGCCCATCATATTGTTGCTGTGCGCGATAAACAAATTTATGCGCAAGGTAAACCTGAGGAAGTGGTAACAGCCGAGATGGTACAGGCTGTCTTTCGTATGGACTGTACCATAATAAAAGATCCGTTATTTAGTACGCCATTATGTGTCCCTCATGGTAAAGGACGATCAGTGAATGAGGAGATTTTAGAGGAGGTAGGGATCAGTTGAGTGTAAAACTGTCAGCTGAAGAAATAGCCATACTTGTAAGAGATTATCGATTGACGAAGGAACCCATTTTAGATTCAAACTACTCTTTATGCGCTCAAGAATTATTGAATACTAAACAAGCTTTAAAATATTTACAAAAAATTGCACCTTTCTTCCAATCTCCATCTATTCTCGTTACAGCATCGCTATTTGCTAAGCGCTACAGTGTTTTAACTATGGCTTCAGCGTTTTATGCGATGTCGAGATTTGATAAAGGTATACCTGTTCATATCGACAATATCTGGATAGAAGCAGAAAATAATGCAAAGCCGTGGCTTCCCAAAATTCGATTAATCGATAGCACGGTCTCAGAGCCTATACTAGACCGTAATCAATGGCGTGATGAGGTTCTTAGAGGAATTTTTGCGGACAATCTTGCGAAAGTATGGCAATCTTTAACAATTATAACGAAGATTCCAAAAACAATCTTGTGGGAAAACACCGCAATTTATGTCAATTGGTTATATGAAACAAAATTAAAAGAAGATGCCAGCGAGCAAGAGCTAGCACGAATCCAAGAAGATTATCATTACATAGTAAAGCAAGCGCCAGGTATCCTTTTTGGTGAAAGAAAAAATCCTTTGACCCACTATTGTGGACCTAAAGTGACAATTGAGGAATCCGAGCATCCAGTTCGACTGAGAAAAACGTGCTGCTTCTACTATCAAACCTCTGATGAAACAAAAGACTTTTGCATCTCCTGTCCTAAAATAAAAAGACCATAATAATCCCAAAGTGAGTGAATAGACAACTTATCATTGTATAGTTGTCTATTCACTTATTTTATCTTCAGCCCCGTTCTTTTTTTCATTAATCTAGAATGAAGTTTATTTTAGAATATATTATTATATAAGTATAACAAAACAATAATTACATGTATAAATATTCAGAAAATTGTAAGGTTGAACCAAACATATTGTAGCGTTTACAATAGTTTTATAACACAATTATGTTATAAAAACATGAATGAAGTAAGTCTTTTTCTGGCTAAAACTCAAAACTTCAAAGTTTTTATAATAGTTCTATAACAGAGGGAGGAAAGAGGTATTGAATGAAAACGGCATATCCTAGCTCGTAGAACGTGGCAACAATCAAAGGGGAGGAAAGTAATATAGTTAATTATTAACACTATATGTATTGTTGGTATGTATTAAAATAGTTACAGGTAATTTTGTTTGGTATGAATGTTATAGTAGCAAATTTCTATATGACTAGCTAAAAATACATAATGATCAAGCTTTCTTGCGTAAAAAGAGAAATGGGGTTTTATAAAAAAATGAAAAAATATTCTAGTTCTACATATTTCTATTTTATTATTCCTTCTTTAATCGGTATTTTCTTATTCATGACACCGGTATTAACTGAAGAGGGGTGGAAAGTACCAATAGCAATATTAGCAAATATTCTTGCGGGGATTGTGGCTCCAGTTATTAGTTACTTTACGATCTTAATGTTTGCAATTTCAGCATTTGGAGCACTTATTGCTAAATTTATTCCTCGAAAAAATGCGAAAGAGCCTAGTATTTTAGATACATTGTTTTATGTAAATTGGTTTTGGACGATAACACGATTTATCGGATTAATTTTTGCTTCCATGGTTGTCTTTAATTTTGGACCTTCTGCGATCAACAATGAAAATACTGGTGGACTACTAATGGATCCAAATGGTGGACTTGTGACGTTCCTATTTACCATTTTTTTATTTGCTGGATTCCTCTTACCATTTTTAACAAATTTCGGTTTACTTGAATTTTTTGGCACAATGATGGTAAGAATCATGCGACCCCTATTTAAGAGTCCTGGTCGTTCTTCAATCGATGCTCTTACATCATGGGTTGGTGATGGTACGATTGGTGTGTTAATGACTAGTAAGCAATATGAGATGGGGAACTACACGAAGAAAGAAGCAGCTATTATTGCGACAAGTTTCTCGGTTGTATCTATCACATTCTGTATCGTTGTATTGGATACTGTGCACCTGGCACGCTATTTTATTCCTTATTATTTAACAGTTGTGCTTTGTGGGATTGTGTTAGCCATTATTATGCCAAGAATTTATCCACTTGCTAAGAAGGAAGATACATATATAGATGGTACGCCAGTAGACTATTCGCGTGAAAAATTGCCAGAAGGCTATAATTCTGTCTCACATGGTCTAGAAAACGCTCTAGCTGTTGCCCATGCAAACCGAGATCCACGTCAATTTTTAAAAGATGGATCTAGAAATGTCATTGATTTATGGATTGGAGTTGCTCCGATTGTAATGGCTTTCGGAACAATTGCCTTAATGCTTGCCGAATTTACAAGCATCTTTGTGATTTTAGGGAAGCCATTTGAGCCAATTTTAACAGTACTCGGTTTACCTGAAGCAGCAGAAGCGGCTCAAACGATGGTTGTAGGCTTTGCCGATATGTTCCTACCTTCTATTTTAGGAGCAGGAATCGAATCGGATGTTACTAGATTTGTTATTGCAGTGGTATCTGTTTCACAGCTGATTTATATGTCAGAAGTGGGTGGCCTTATTCTGGGTACAAAAATTCCATTGAAATTCTTCGATTTAGTTGTTTTATTTATCCTGCGTACACTGATCACTCTACCAATTGCAGCATTGATTGGTCACTTACTCTTCTAAATAAGGAAAAGGAAGTTTAGTTTTAAAAAATAATAGATCACCATTTTAAGATAAGAATCATTAATCTATAACAAATTTTGAATAAAAATCCTGTGTTTATATGCAGGGTTTTTTCTTATTCCATAATCGAGCCATATTGTCGAAGAAGATTCTTTAATGAAGAAGATGAAAATCTCATTGACAATAAAGAAGGATGTTTTATACTGACTTGGTTGAAAGGCTATCTGGAATACAGAGTCTACGGAATACGAGGAGGACTTGTAAAATGAAAAACAAACTCGGGAATTTACTTCCCGAGTTTGTTTTTACTTATTGGCAACAATGACCAATTTACCTGTATCCAGTTCCTTTTCGAATTGAGCAGCTTCCGATTCACTTAATCCGACAGAAGCTAACTCGTTGCGGAGTTCATCTCCACGGGAATTCACCAGGTTCTTCATAGTAGTCAGGAACCCTTGCTCGCCAATACCAGCTTCTTCTGTCCCGAGTGCTTCGTTAATATCATCTTCACGTTCTTCATAGTGCGCAAAGATGTAAATGTTATCTCGAAGATATCCTTGTGCTTCTAATTTCTCCACTTCTTGTTTCGCCTGTACTACGTTTTCTACTGTCAATTTGACTGTCATTATTTATCCCTCCTATATATGTTCACATTCAATCTATTCCACTAAATTAAATGAATAAAACATCTTTTTAGTTTTAATTATGTTAGAGTGGCATTAACAACTAATGGAATACTAATGAACAACTCGAAAACATTGTAAGTTGTTATTCTATAATTGGGCACTGTTCTATTTAGGGATTGTACCTTATTCAAGAATAGGGCGCTTTCCTGGTAACAAGGAAAGTGCCTTTTTGATTAATTAGAGTTCGAAACTATCACTATTTTTTAGGTTGTTGAAAATCCTTGTATGAAAAAATTTTTCATTGAACTAATAGAAAGGTGGGAGAGTGAAAGACACATGTTATCCGAAGCATGGAAAAGGTATCAACAGGATAAAAAAAATCGAGGGAGATTCATCGCTTACATTAAAAACATATTGTTTTCAATAACCGTTATTAAACATATGCGTTGCATACTATGTCGTAATTGATGCGGATGTATACTTTTTATACCAGCCCGATTTGAGATGCGCTTGATAATATATCTTAAATTATCAATGCTCATTTGCCTTTCGGTCTTCTGTCCGTAATAAACAAACAAGGTGCGCCAAATGATATCATTCAAAGTTTACTGGGTCATGAAAAGAGTGAGACTACAAAGATATACGCTAAGCAGAGCGGAAAGCTAATACAGGATTTTTAATTAAAATTAAATAAATTTAACTTTAATTCAATAAGACACTCATGTTTAAATGGGTGTTTTTTGTAATAAAGCCAATTTCTTTAGTAAGAAAAGAAGCTTACTTCATCTAAGGAATAAGCTCGGATTTAGTTACCTGAACAATATATTTACCTGGAATTTTGAAAATAAATAATATATATTCGTTCTAAATAATAAGATTTTGTTGTCAATAATAAATTTGTATAAAATTCTTTTAGTATACTATTAATATAGTGATGAGAAAATTTAAAACCTTGGTACAGGCATTCGTTGCTGTATCAAGGTTTTTATTTTATACAGGAGAATAACATTATTACCCAAAAGAGTAAAAAGTATTAGAGGATAATAAGCATAAGGTTTTGCGTGATGATTATATAATAATTCAAATCACTTAATTAACAGTCTATTATAATGTTAAATTTTTACTTTTTAATTAATTCTTTTAACTAAAAAAATGAAATTGTATGTGCGAATTATATTAATAGGTAAATAATTCCTACAACCTATTAATTTTATTTTAAGATAAAACGATAATCATTATGAATATAGTGGAAAATGAAGTGACTAATGGTAAAACCTAAAGTGATATTAATCTCGGAAGATATTCTAAATCCAAAAAACCTTGAAAGGGGGGATATTGTTTTTAATAAAAAATTTCTATTTAGAAGGGGGAGTTACTTAGTTTGATTGTAAATATTACAACTACATAGGAGGAGAATAATGGGACGTAGCATATATTGTTCTAGGAAACTTAGCATATTCCTAATTTTCGTATTACTATTTCAAAGTCTGTCTTCTTCAATTATTTCTGTAGCTAGTGCAGAGGAGTTAATAAATAATTATACAGATAATTTGTATTTTACTGAGAAAGGCCAAAATGAGAGAATTCAAGAGTTTAAAGTAGAAAACCAAGTAATCTCTTTGGACTTAGTCTTACAAGAAGGACAAGATTCAGATACTAAATCAAAGTTGCAACTGCCAGAAGGGTTATCCCTGAAATTGGATAATCCTTTGCAAGAAGGACTAACTTATGATGAAAATACTCAAACAGTATTTGTGGATTGGACCAAATTTACTCTTGTAGGAGATAAGAAAAGAGTTTCCTTATCCCTTTCTAGTAGTCTTACTGATAATGTAAATATTCAGGCAACAATGGAGCAAAATGGTCAAATTTTTTATTCACAGCCATTGAACATTACACCTGTACCCTCTGAAACGCCATCAACTACTGAGGCAACATCAGATGAAAATATAACATCTAATGAGAATACAGCACCAGATGAAAATGCAGTTCCAGAGGAAATAATTGAAGAAACACCAGAAGAAGAACAACCTATTAAAGAACAGCCTACAGAAGACAATCATACTTCTTCAGAAATGTCTTCTTCGCAAGATGCAGCCATTACTTATACAGACCAAGATATTATGGCAAATGCTACTGGCTCTAATCCTTGGCTTACGTATAAGTTCGATAATTTTCCAATGGATACAGTGAATCAATTATTTACTTTAAATGGAACTGCAGCGGTACCGGGTGGTTCCGATATTATTCGCTTGACATCTGCAACTCCTCTACAAAGTGGAGCCGTCTTTAACAAAGATGCAATGTGTCCTAAAAACAATTATTCATTTAGTACAGCATTTTCTTTTAGTATGAATAATGCAAATCCTGCAGGTGCAAGTGATGGATTGACCTTTACGATTTCAACTAAATCAACTAGCGAAAAGGCAGATGGAGGCGGTTTGGGATATTATGGTATAAACCCAAGCTTTGCCGTTAAATATGATACATTCTTAAACGATGTTTATAAAGATCCATCTTCAAATTACATTGGACTTGCAGAAAATGGATCAGTGGTAAATCAGACAGGTCGATTTACAGATTTGAATCAGTATAATACAGATAATGGTACCAATTTTGTTTTATCTAACGGTACTCAGTATTATTCTTGGATCGACTATGACGGTTTAAGCCAGATTGTTCAGGTTCGTTTAGGTACTTCACCGGATAGGGCTAGTTCTAATATAGTTCTAAGTGTGAACAACGTAGACCTTGGTGCTATATTTGGCGGACAACCGATTCATGCTGGGTTTACCGCGTCAACAGGATATCCTAATTATGAGAACCATGATATCAATAGCTGGTATTTTGTGAATGATTTGGCTCCTATTACGACACTTAATCCTCAAAATAATTACAAGCAAGCGCCTAGTAGTGTGGAATTAGCGACAGAGCCAATCGGTAATTCTGGGGAATATAATGTGACAGCAACTTTATTAGATCCATTAGGCAATCCAGTTTCAGGAGCATCTCTTGATACTTTCACTTCAACAAGTGGAGTATTAACAGGGCCAAACGGAGAAGCACTGGCAGATTTAGTTTCGGATACAGAAGGAAAAATACATGCAGTTTTAAAAAATGCTGATTATTCTATGGATAATACGCTTAAAGCCACTATTGGTTGTAAAGAAGATACGGCAACAATCCCAGCTTCGAACCAACCACCAACTGATCCGCCAACAGAATCATGTCCAGCACCAGTAGCATTGATTAATGGTAGTTTTGAAGAGCCGACTGCAAGAATGCCGGGAGATACAGGTTCACCAGGATCTGAACATGCATGGCAGTATTTCTTGGAAAGTGAAGTTCCAGGATGGAAAACATCAGCATCCGATAAATTTATTCAAATTATGAAATCAGAATACCTTTATGGAGGTATGGAAATTAACCCTCCAAATGGGAATCAATATGCTGAGTTGAATGCTGAACAAGTATCAGCATTATATCAAGATGTTGAAACGATACCAGGCCAAACGATCTATTGGCGATTAGCTCATAAGGGAGGGCTAGGTGTCGATACAATGTCTGTACAAATAGGGTCAGCAAATATTGATCCAAAAAGCCTTCCGACAGTTAAAGAAATTACGACTGATAAAGATAAGTGGGTATATTACTCAGGTACTTACACAGTACCAGCAGAACAAACAACAACAAGGTTTGCTTTTAACTCTATCGAAGCAGCAGGTGGAGATCAACGTTGGGGTAATCTATTAGATGATATTTTCCTAGGAACAGTACCTTGTGTGACAGCAGAAAAAACCGTTTCACCGGAAGGAGAAGTATCTGCTGGTGATGAGTTAACGTATGAAGTTACCATTAAGAATAACGGAGGAGATGTTGCATCTAATGCAATATTTGAAGATGCTATTCCGGCAGGTACTGAATATGTTCCAGGCTCATTAAAGATTACCAACGGCCAAGGTACAGGCGATCTAACAGATGCAAATGACAGCGACAAAGGCCATTTTGATGGCGATAAAGTCATTGTTAAGCTAGGAGACTTGCCAAATACTAGTTCTTTACCAGATGGCATTACTGTTCAATTTAAAGTAAAAGCTTTACTAAGTGGTGCTGGAACAACTGTAGCTAATAAAGCGCAAGTAAACTATAGAAATTTATTAACAAATACAGAAGAAACAACGAATACGAATGAAGTATCTACGTTGGTTAATGAAAAGGGACCAGTCCTACAATCTGAAAAAGTTGCAGTGCTAAAAGAAAAAGCTGCTGCTAATACTGATGCGACAAATCCAGAAGTTGGAGATACATTACTGTATACGATTTATACCCAAAATACTATCTCTAATAGCATGATTAAAAATTTAGTTATTTCAGATGCTATACCAAAAGGGCTTGCATACCAACCTGGTAGCTTAAAAGTAGATGGCGTAGCAGTAACAGATGAACAAGATACAGATAAAGGCCATTTTATAGATGGGGTTATTACAGGACAATTCGGTGATATTACGGATATGGATTGGCATGTATTAACGTTTGAAGTAAAAGTACAAGCTGGTCAAGCAGGATTGGATATTAAAAATGTAGCGACAGTGACAGGCGATAATATTCCAACCCCAGATAAACCGGAAGAGGTAGTCAATGTTTATCCACGTGGCGCACAACTAGCGTCGGAGAAATCATCGACTATTAAAGAAAAGGCTTCAGGAAATACAGATAAGGATCACCCAGAGGTTGGAGATACGCTTCTGTATACAATCAAAACGCAAAATACGTTAACAGATAGTCTAGTTAAAAACTTAGTCATCTCGGATGCGATACCAAAAGGGCTTGAGTACCAACCAGGTAGCTTAAAAGTAGATGGCGTAGCAGTAACAGATGAACAAGATACAGACAAAGGCCATTATGCCAACGGCACTGTAACCGGCCAATTCGGTGATATTACAGATACAAACTGGCATGAACTAACATTTGAAGTAAAAGTCCAAGCGGGTCAAGCAGGATTGGATATTAAAAATGTAGCGACAGTGACAGGCGATAATATTC
>NZ_DAMDAY010000108.1:0-5748 GCF_032093475.1 Lysinibacillus sp.
CTCAAAGAAGGTGCCACCCCGCTCATAAGTGTGAGAAAACCGCTCAAAGGTAGGATGAACCCGCTCAAAGGAAGAAATCCATCTCAAAGTCAACCTCCAATCGGTGGGATAATCCACTTATTGGTAATATCAATCCCCTAATATCAATTCATGTTCAGGGTAGCTGATAATTTGCGAGAAAACTATAAAATGCGTATAAAACAGCGGAAAATGTAGTTTTTTAGCGTTTTTTGCTAAACAAAAAGTTAAGGTCATTCTATGATTCGTTAACATATTGTCTAGTTTCATAGAGAAGGGACAATGTTAAAATAACATAAATTCAGAATATTCCCTAAAATAGGAGGTCCTTTGCATGACAGTAACTAGTTTAAAGACAACGACATCGTATGTGCGCGATCGTGAGGCAGTTATAGCTTTAACACAGAAGCTCGTACGAATTGAAAGCGTTTACCGTGAGAATGATCCGAACGGTAATGAACAAGAGGTTGCGAATTTTGTTGCGGCATATTTACGAGATATTGGTATTGAAACGCATATCGAGGAGGTTGTGCCTGGGCGACCAAATGTTATTGGGATTATTGATTCGGGGAAGCCGGGGAAAACATTGCTTTTTGAGGGGCATACAGATGTAGTTACGGAAGGTAATCGAGAAGCATGGGCCTATGATCCATTCGGGGCAGAGATTGTGGATGGGCGCATGTATGGTAGAGGGACGAATGATACAAAGGGAAATCTTGCTTGTATGATTACAGCTTGTCAGTCATTGTTACTGGATCAGGAGGAGTTTACGGGCAAGATTATTTTATGTATTCCTTGTGATGAAGAAGGGTTGATGCTGGGCATTAAACATTTTATTAAAAATGGCTGGGCTGATGGTGTGGATGGAGCGATTATCTGTGAGCCCCAGGAAAATAATGTCTGTATTGCACAGCGTGGGGCTATTCGTTTACAGGTAGATATTTTCGGTAAAATGGCGCATGGAGCGATTTCGTGGAGCGGCATAAATCCAAACTGGCGGATGGCACGTTTGATCGTAGAGCTTGAAAAACTGGAAAAAGAGGAGCAAGCGAGGTTAGGACGTGATCCAATGTTGAATTGGCCGTCGATTACGCCAACGATTTTACGTGCGCCTGTAAAGGGGGATGCACAGATCAATGTTATTCCGGATCATTGTATGACGACACTTGATATTCGTACGGTTCCAGCGCAAGACCATAATGAACTGCTTGGCAAAATTGAAGCGATCATTAAACGTTTACAAGCGGATGATCCTGATTTTAAAGTCGAGCTAACGGTCCTTGATAATCGACCAGCAACGGCAACAGCAAAGGAAGATCCTGTTGTACAGGCTATTTATGAGGCAGTGGCAGAGGTGACAGAGAAGGAGCCAAAATACAATGGTGTTCCTGGAGCAACAGATGGTACGTTTCTTCATGTGCATGGAATTCCGATTGTGACAGTTGGCGCAGGAGATCGTGAAATTCCACATCAAATCAATGAATATGTAGATATTGAAGAATTGGCAGAAACAACTGCTATTTATCGTTTAGCAGCATTAAAATTTTTGGCTGGTGATGCACAATGACAGTGATCAAAATAGCGGTAATACCTGGAGATGGCATAGGGAAAGAAGTAATGCAGGAAGCGTTAAAAGTGTTAAATTGCTTGCAAGAACAAGATAGCTCCTTACAAATTGAAACAACGATCTTTCCTTGGAGCTCTGATTACTACGTGCAGCATGGCTGTATGATGCCTGATCATGCACTTGAAACACTTCAAGCGTATGATGCGATTTTATTTGGTGCAATTGGCGATGCCCGTGTGCCTGATGATGTAACGGTGTGGGAATTGATTATGCCGATTCGGAAACAGTTCCAGCAATATGTGAATTTCCGTCCTATTAAATCACTGCCTGGGATTACGTCCCCTTTGGCTCGTGGCAATGACATAGATTTTGTCATCTTCCGTGAAAATGCAGAGGGCGAGTATTCAGATAGTGGTGGGCGATTGTATCAACAGCAGCCACAGGAAATGACCATTCAAAATACGATTATGACGCGCATTGGCATCGAAAAAATTGTCCAAGCTGCTTGTGATTATGCGAAGCAACACGGGAAAACCAAACTAACAAGTGCCACAAAATCGAATGCGATTATTCATTCCATGAAATTTTGGGATGAGCATACAAGAAAAACGGTGGCAGAAAGCGCTCCAGCACTACAGCTCGAATCCATTTACATTGATGCATTAGTTGCTTATTTTGTCGAACGACCACAGGACTTTGAGGTGGTTGTAGCATCCAATTTATTCGGTGATATTTTATCTGATTTAGGCTCTGCGATTGTTGGAGGTCTTGGTTTATCTCCGTCGGCCAATCTGAATCCCGAGAAGGATTTTCCTTCCATGTTTGAGCCTGTACATGGTTCGGCACCTGATATTGCTGGAAAGGGCATTGCTAATCCAATCGCTCAAATTTGGTCGCTTGCCTTACTTCTTGGGCATCAAGGGAGAACGGATTTAGAGCAGCTTATAGTCAATGCTATTACAACGGTACTACAACAGGGTCTTGTGAAAACAGCAGATATTGGTGGACAAGCGACAACTGAACAAATGGGCGACGCTATTTGTCAGGAAATCATAAATAGGACGATAACAGCTGGAGGTGTTTAGGATGACAGTTGAGCAACAGGTCATTGTTGTAACAGGCGCAGGTGGCGGTATGGGAAAAGCCATTATTGAAGAACAGCTAAAGCAAGGCAATATTGTGGTAGCGCTCGATTTATCAGTAGAGCCTCTAAAAGAAATTGCACATGATTCTTTGCAATGCTTTGAAGTCAATGTTTTACATGAGGAGGGTGTCCATGCCATCTGCCAGCAGGTTTTTGATAACTATGGTAGGATTGATGGCCTTGTCAATGCGCTTGGGGTTGCACAATCAGCCACACCAATTGAACAGGTAACGATGGATGAGTGGAATCGTTTAATGGATGTCAACGTGAAAAGCTTATTTATCACGACAAAAGCTATTGTCCCTTTTATGAAACAGCAGCAAAAGGGTTCCATTATTACGATTGCCTCTATTTCTGCAGTACGTCCGAGACCGGGCCTCCAGGCTTATATTGCGTCAAAGGGCGCAGCGGAAAGCTTTACGAGAGGCCTTGCTATTGAACTAGCATCAAGTCAAATTCGTGTTAATACGATTCATCCAGGACCAGCTGACACACAAATGCTTGGTCAATTTGCTGCACAGGGAGCAGATATAGAGCAAACAAAGCAAAGTGTATTTGTACAATCTGTCCCACTAGGTCGATTAGTGAAGCCTTCTGATATTGCAGGAGCTGTTAGTTATTTACTATCAGATGCAGCAAGCATGGTTACAGGGACGACATTACATGTAGATGGTGGTCGTGGATTATAGGAGGGGTACAATGAAAAAAATTCCTATGTTAATCAATGGGGAGTGGGTTCATGGTGCGGCATTAGTGGATGTTCGAAATCCATCAACTGGAGAAGTGATTGCGCAAATTAGCAATGCTAGTAAAGCGCAGGTTGATGAAGCAGTACGTGCAGCCCGTGTAGCATTTGAAAGTGACGATTGGCGTCAATGGAAGGCGTATGAACGAGGGCAGTTATTGATTGAACTTGCCCATTATATTCGCATGCATGCAGAGGAATGGAGTTTACTAGAATGTCGCGATGTAGGAAAACCTTTATCACAGGCAAGAGCAGATATTGAAGCCGCCGCTCGCTATTTTGAATTTTACGGCGGGGCTGCAGATAAAGTGATGGGGGATACCATTCCGATTGAGGATGGACTATTAAATGCGGTAGTGCTAGAGCCAGTCGGCATTACGGTACATATTGTGCCATGGAATTATCCGATTCAAATTACAGCGAGAAGTGTTGCAGCGGCTATTGCTACAGGCAATGCCGTTATAGTGAAGAGTGCCGAGGATACACCGCTTACAACGCATGCGATCGCTGAATGGTTGGCCGATAAATTGCCTAAGGGGATTTTTCAGCATATTACCGGTCTGGGACGAGATGTTGGTCCGTATTTAACATCACATCCTGATATTAACCATATTACGTTTACGGGCTCAGTTCCTACTGGTATCGCAGTGATGAAGGCTGCTGCGGAAAATATTATTCCTGTGACATTAGAGCTTGGAGGGAAATCGCCTAATATTGTTTTTGCCGATGCGAATATAGAGCAAGCACTGGAAGGTGTTATGCGTGCCATTATTCAAAATGCAGGTCAAACTTGTTCTGCAGGGGCCCGTTTAATCATTGAAGAAACGGTCAAAGATTCATTCGTTTCGCAATTAGTGGAAAAATTCCAAGCGCTACAAGTAGGACCTGGTGAGGCAGATTTGGATATGGGCCCACTATTAAATGAACGGCAATTTACGAAAATTACTGGATTACTACAGCAAGCAAAGGCAGATGGCTATGTCATCACGGGTGGGGAGCCATTACTAATAGAAGGCTATGACAAAGGGTACTATATACAGCCAACTATACTGGATGGTGTCGATTCAAAAGATCCATTAGCACAGGAAGAAATTTTTGGTCCCGTGTTGACGGTTTTGACATTTTCAAGTGTGGAGGAAGCCATTGCCTTAGCCAATAGCACCGACTATGGCCTAGTGGCTGGCGTTTGGTCACAAAATATTGATACTGCTCATTTTGTGGCAAGCCGCGTGCAGGCTGGACAAGTATTTATCAATAATTACGGGGCAGCCGGTGGGATTCAAATGCCATTTGGAGGCTATAAAAAAAGTGGGATTGGTCGAGAAAAGGGCTTTGTTGCACTGCGAAACTATAGGCAAATGAAAAATATCGCTATACGCTATGCACCACCTAATCAACGCTGAGATGGAGGGACGCATATGGAACAGCCAAAAGAAAAAGAAGTCCTTTTAGAGGTCAAGCAATTATCGATTAAATTCCATTTGAAAAATGGTAAAGAGGCGAAAGTTGTTGAAGATGTAAACTTTACTATTCATAAAGGCGAAACGGTTGCACTTGTAGGCGAATCAGGAAGTGGCAAAAGTATTACATCGTTAGCGATAATGCGTTTACTTCCTATACCGCCAGGTGAAATTACAGCAGGTTCCATCGCCTTAAACGGGAGGAATCTACTAGATTATAAAAATAAAGAAATGAGCCGTATTCGTGGCAATGAAATTAGTATGATTTTCCAAGAGCCAATGACCTCTTTAGATCCTGTCTTTACCATTGGAAATCAAATGATAGAAGGCATTCGCAGGCATCAAAAGGTATCCAAAAAAGAAGCGTGGAATCAAGCGTTACATTTATTAAAGGAAGTTGGGATTGCGAATGCAGAAAAGGTGATTGCAGAATACCCCCACCAATTATCAGGGGGGATGCGGCAACGTGTGATGATTGCCATCGCCATGTCCAATCATCCGCAGCTCTTGATTGCGGATGAGCCAACCACTGCACTGGATGTTACAGTGCAGGCACAAATTTTAAAGCTGATGATGAAAATGAAGGAAGAGCATCAATCAGCAATTTTATTTATTACCCATGATATGAGTGTTGTGGCTGAAACGGCTGACCGTGTCATGGTGATGTATGCAGGGCAAATTGTCGAGGAAGCCCCTGTGAGAGAGCTATTTTTAAATCCGCAGCATCCTTATACAACAGCTCTCTTAAAAACGATGCCTAGTCTTGAAACAGATGTGAAAAGGCTACCTTCGATTCCAGGTAGCGTGCCACCTG
>NZ_DAMDAY010000108.1:5758-15429 GCF_032093475.1 Lysinibacillus sp.
TGTCGTTTTGCCCCTCGTTGTCCGCATGTAATGGCACATTGTCATCAGGAGCAACCAGCCATCCATCATATTCAGGAGGCACATAAAGTACGCTGTCATTTATTCACAGAGAAAGGAGAGCTGGCTCATGACGGAGAAAGAAGTTTTGCTGGAAATTAACCATTTAAAAGCCTACTTTCCTGTGAAGCGCAAGTCCATGAAGGAGGAAAAAAAGGTCATTAAAGCAGTGGATGATATTTCGATTGAGATTTATAGAGGAGAAACACTTGGGATTGTGGGCGAATCAGGCTCTGGAAAATCAACATTTGGGCGAACGATTTTAAAGCTTGTTGAACCAACTGGTGGAGAAGTTTTGTATAAGGGACAACCGATCCAGCATTTAAAGGGCAACAAGCTGCAAAGCTATCGCAATCAAATGCAAATGATTTTTCAGGATCCCTTCGCTTCCCTTAATCCTCGCAAGCGGATTGGCTCTATTATTGAAGAACCGATGAAGCTGCAATTAACGTTGACAAAGGAACAACGAAAAGAGCGTGTTAAGGAGCTATTGCAAAAGGTAGGTCTACCAGAGGATGCCATGCATAAGTTTCCGCATGAATTTTCTGGTGGTCAGCGCCAACGTATTGGTATTGCAAGGGCACTAGCCATCCATCCAGAGTTTATTATTGCGGATGAGCCTGTGTCGGCACTCGATGTATCGGTTCAGTCACAAGTACTAAACTTAATGATGGATTTACAGGATGAATTTCATTTAACCTATTTATTTATCTCCCATGATTTAAGCGTTGTGAAGCATATTAGTGACCGGGTGGCGGTGTTGTATTTAGGTAGAGTGGTGGAAATAGGCACAAAAAAAGAGCTTTATGCCAATCCATTGCATCCATACACTCAAGCATTGCTCTCTGCCATTCCTGTTGTTAATTTTGATGAGCCAAAACAGGAAATACTTTTACAAGGTGAATTACCAAGTCCAATGAATCCGCCTGTTGGCTGTGTCTTTCATACACGTTGTCCGTTTGTTATGGAAAAGTGTCATCAGGAAAGACCGATGCTTCAGCATGAAAATGCCAATCAGCGAGTTGCCTGCTTTTTATATGATAAATAATCTGAATATTAAAACTATTTAAGGTTGAGGTGTTGGTGATGTTTGGCAATATAACTGATGTTCCTGGAATTAAGGTGGGACATAGGGAAAACAAGGAAGGAATTACTGGCTGCACGGCACTTTTAGTGGAGCACGGAGCAGTATGTGGGGTGGATGTCCGAGGCTCTGCACCAGGTACTCGTGAAACGGATGCATTAGACCCAATCAATGAGATTGACCGTGTACATGGTATTTGTTTATCTGGGGGGAGTGCTTTTGGTTTAGATGCGGCGACTGGAGTTATGCAGTTTCTAGAGGAGCAAGGGATTGGAGTAGATGCAGGTGTGGCAAAAATTCCTATTGTTCCAAGTGCTGTATTGTTCGATTTATTTATTGGAGATCCTCAAGCTCGACCAACTGCACTTATGGGCTATGAAGCAGCAAAAGCAGCACAAGTTGGATCATTTCCAAACGGCAATGTCGGCGCTGGCTATGGCGCAACGGTTGGAAAACTAGCAGGACCTGACTTTGCGATGAAGGGTGGACTTGGTAGTGCTTCCTATGCTGGTAAAGATGGTCTAGTAGCGGGTGCTATCGTAGCTGTCAATGCAGTGGGTGATATCAAGGATCCTGCTACAAGGGAAATTTTAGCAGGAGCAAGAGATGCTCAATCAGGACAGTGGCTAGACTGCTGTACCTATTTAGAGCAGCATGCTCAATCGGAGGCATTAGCTGGCACGAATACAACCATTGGCGTTGTGGCAGTGAATGCGAAGCTTACGAAAGCGGAGGCTAAAAAGATTGCCCAGCTTACACAAAATGCTTTAGCACGAACGATTTATCCTGTCCACACGATGCTCGATGGCGATACAATTTTTGTGCTCGGTACAGGAGATCAATGCTATGCGCTTGATTATTTAGGGCATTTAGCAACAAAGGTCATGGAGGAAGCCATTCTCGCTGGTATTAAAGCTGCAGAAAAATTAGCAGATGTTGAAAGCTATACGAGCATTCAAAATAGAAGCACTTAGGAAAAGGGGGAACGACCATGAAATTGAAAAACAGTGGGTTTATGCTAATAACTTTCATCATGGCATTGGTCATGAGTGCGTGTTCAAGTGATGGAGAGAAAAATGCTGCGAGCACAGGAACTTCAGATGGTCAAACGACTACAGATGTTCCACAGGAAATCGTTGTACGTGTCAATGATGATCCTGATTTTTTAGATCCGCATAAAGCAACAGCGTCCATTTCCTATCAAATGATTTTGAATATTTTTGAGGGACTGATGGCACCCGAAACGGATGGCTCCCTAAAAGAAGGGCTGGCAGAGAGCTACGAAATTTCTGAGGATGGTTTAACGTATACGTTTAAAATTCGCCAAGGTGTGAAGTTTCATAATGGCGATGATGTAACGATGGAGGATATTCAATATTCCTTTGACCGTTTAATGGGGAAAAACGGAGGGGAAAAAATGTCCAATAACTTTGATAATGTAGCATCTACAGAGGCACCAGATGCCAATACATTTGTTATAAAGCTAAAAGAGCCAAATTCTAATTTCCTGTATTCATTAACAGCAAGACAGTCAGCTATTATTCCTAAAAGTAATGATGGGAAGCATAATGAAAATCCAATCGGTACAGGCCCATTTGCCTTTGTGAAATACGCACCTGGTACCAACTTAGAGCTCAAGAAAAATGAGCAATACTGGCAGGAAGGATTGCCTTACCTAAATAAAGTAACTTTTGCCTTCCAATCGGATGATCAAGCTGCGATTATGAGCTTGATGGCAAATGAGGTAGATTTAACGAGCGTACCTTGGCACCGTGTTAGCGAGGTAGAGGCTAGCTATAATTTATCACATCAAAATAATAACTCATCCTTAATCGTTACGTTTAATGAAACAAAGGCACCATTTGATAATGTCAAGGTTCGTCAAGCAATCAACTACGCGATTAGTAAAGCCGATATCATTGATTCTGTATTTGCAGGCTATGCTGTACCACTTGGCTCTAATATGAGTCCAGCAATGGGCGATTTCCAAAAGAAGGGCCTAGAAAGTATGTATGATCGAGACGTGGAAAAAGCGAAAGCATTATTAGCAGAAGCTGGTTATCCGGATGGCTTTAAAACCAAGATTACGGTATCCTCGCATAATGATATTTACTCCAATATTGCACAAATTGTCGTGGCGAATTTACAAGAAATTGGGATTGATGTCGAAATTGAAGTAGTGGAATGGGGCATTTGGCTAGATCGCGTTTACTTTGGTCGCGATTATGAGATGACAACGATTGATTTAACAGGTCGTGCATCTGCCTACGAAATTTTGAATGATTACATTTCTACCAATGATAGCGAAAACTTTTTCCTATTTAAAAATGAGGAATACGACAAAATTATGGCTGATGTGTTAAAGGAAACAGATCAGGCAAAACAAATAGACTATTATCATCGAGCACAGGAAATTTTAGCAGAGCAAGCTACAGCAGTTTATATTGCTGATTACCAGATCGTTTGGGGTTCTGACAAACAAGTGACGGGGCTTAAGAGCTATCCATTCTGGTTCCACGATATGTCAGAGGTCAAGTTTTCAAACTAGAAAGGGATGAATGCTGATGATGTATATCCTACGTCGAATCATCCTGTTAATAACAACCATCCTTCTAGTATCCATTATTACATTTGGTGTTTTTCAAATATTACCTGGTGATCCGGTTCGTACAATGTTAGGAACAGAGGCGGATTCCACACAAATTGAAAATTTACGATCTGAGCTTGGCTTGGATCGTCCTCTTTATGAACAATATGTGGATTGGATGAAGGGCTTATTGACAGGGCAATTAGGGGATTCCATTCGATTTTCCATGCCTGTAAAAGAGTTATTATTTGATCGGCTTCCTGTCACCATGTCTTTAGCAGGGCTCACGCTCATCATTGTCTTAATCATTTCCTTACCTTTAGGAATGTTTGCTGCAAGAAGACAAAATAAATTAAGTGACGTGTCATTATCGACGGTTACACAAATTGGTATGGCCGTACCATCCTTTTGGCTAGGGATGATGCTTATTCTTTACATTGGCCTACAGTTCAGCTTCTTTAAAATTAGTGGCTATATTCCTTGGACGCAAAGTGTAGCAGGGGCACTAAGTACACTAATTCTGCCAGCTTTAACGATTGCGATCCCACAAATTGCTGTTAATTTTCGTTATGTCCGAACAGCTATTTTGGAGCAGGTCCAGCTCGATTATGTACGCACCATTCGCAGTAAAGGTATGTCTGAACAAAATGTGATGTATAAGCATGTATTGAAAAATTCAATGATACCGATTTTAACGGTTTTTGGTTTGATAATGGCAGAGGTTGTAGCGGGCACGATTATCGTGGAGCAAGTGTTTTCATTACCAGGAATCGGTCAGCTTCTTATTACGGCTATTAGTAATCGTGATTTCCCTCTTGTACAGGGAATTGTCATGTATATTACCGTAGCTGTCGTTATGATTAATTTTATTGTTGATGTTTTATATTCTGTGTTGGACCCTAGAATTCGATTACGTTAAGAGGTGGCTACAATGAAACAACTACAGCGCTATACTAAAAAAATTAATTTAGTCATTGGTCTCCTCGTGATTGTTGGCTTTCTACTCGTCATGATTGTTAGCTTTTTTTATACACCCCATGATGTCAACGCAATGAATATACCAGAAAAATTGCGAGGACCTGGTGGTGCATATATGTTTGGCACAGATGAGTTCGGGCGTGATATTTTTAGTCGCATTATGAAGGGGACACAAACAGCCTTTGCAGTGGGTCTATTAACCGTAGCAATTGGCACGGTGTTTGGCATCCTGATCGGAGGGATTGCAGGCTATGTTGGGGGCTGGATCGATGAAATTTTTATGCGGACGATGGATGCGTTAATGGCCTTTCCAGGCATTATATTAGCATTAATGCTTGTGGCAGTATTTGGTCCAGGTATTACGAATACCGCCATAGCACTTGGCATTATCGCAATACCTGCTATTGCGAGGATTGCACGAAGTGGCTTTGTGCAGCAACGGGATTCGGAATATGTGCTAGCAGCAAAATTAATTGGTGTTAAGCCTCATAGCATTATGTTCCGTCATATTTTGCCGAACATTTCGTCGCAAATTATTGTTGCAGCAACTGTGACATTTGCAACTGCGATGTTAGCTGAGGCAGCCCTAAGCTATTTAGGGCTTGGGGTACAGCCACCAAACCCTAGCTGGGGCAGAATGTTAAAAGATTCACAAGCTTATCTAATAGGTGCCCCTTGGTATACGTATGCCCCTGGAGGAGCCATTACAATTCTTGTTCTCGGTTTATATATGCTTAGTAACGCTTTACGAGATTTTATGGACCCACGTTCAAAATCGTAATAAATCAGGTGCTGTTTTTTGCAAGAGCGCATATGCCTTAACGGCCATTTCAATATTTAGGCGGTGCGGAGCTTGTAAAAAATCAGCACCTAATATACCTTCTAGCCGTTCAATTCGTTTATAAAGAGTTTGACGAACGATATACAGTTGTTCCGCCGTATCATTTTTAGCCCCATTACATGTTAAATATACTGCTAATGTTTGAAATAAATCATGGCTACTTTTCTGATCTAGCAGCAAAATCTCTTGTAAATAATCTTTCACATATTGCAGGAGGGTAGTTTGATCCTGCTGTAATAATAATCGATAAACACCTAAATCCTTATAATAGATAGAGCTTGTCAATTGATGATGCTGCATTTGGATGACCGATTTAGCCTCCTTATAGCCAAGATGAACACTCTCGATTGCTTGATAGACATGACTTATGCCACAGCTGAGGGTGAGCTGCTCAAAAAACTGTGCAGCTCGTCTAGCAGTAATCTGTGAAATTGCTTGATCGAAGGCATCCCGATTGTCTTTCATATAATCTGCGGCAATGTAAAAGGCTAAAATAATAATTTCATGCTGTCTTACCGATACGGTAGGGAAAAATCCTAGTTTTTTTAAAATAGAACGAACATACATGGCATTTTGCAATTGGATTTCCTGCCACTCTTCTTCAGGTACAACGTTAGCTACATCATGTAGATTGAACACGATGACTCGGTAAAATAAATTACGACTTTCGATAGGTAAATAGCTTTGATAGTACTGAATATCTACTGGCTGACCTTGAATTAAGGCAAGAATAAACTCATCCTCTCGGCTTTGCTGGCGCTCCTGAAGCATGCGGTTGCGCATTAAAATATGGGCAATCGACATCGTTGCGCGTTCAAGGTTTAATAGAGTGTAATCACTCGGCTTTGGCAGTCCAGAATGCATACATAAATAGCCCCATACTTGTCCAAGTCCATTGACAGGAATAATGACAAAATGATCCCCGTCAATCGATAAAAGGTGCAAGGGCTTTTGTAGTTCTAACTGCTGACAATGCTCCTCCATAACACGTAAGAATTTTTTAGCCTCGACAGGGTAGTAAAAGCTTTTAGTATCTTCCGAGACAAATAAAAAGGATGCCTCTGTATCTTGATAGAGGACTTGTAAAATTTTTAAAATACCATTCGGCATTAATGATAATTCCATAAAAGTTTTGGATAAGGTATCTAGCTGTGTAAGTGCCTGCTGGTGTTGATTAATTATGTACGTGTGTAAATCTTGCGTAATATCGATAAATCGTACAATTTCTTCAAAGATGATAATAGGGAAATGATGGGCATTCGCCATGGCAATCAATTCTGCGGGGACATGGTCAAAATAGTCTCCAATTTCAATACAAAGACCTGCAGCTTCATTGCGTATCAGATTTTGTAAGTAGGCAATTTGTGTTTCACGTTCTAATTGTAAACCGACACCAGTGGTTAAAATCAGTTCACCACCATTGATTAAAGTGTCAACATTTTTTATTTCTAAAATATGTGTCCATAGAACTTGACGATCAAGACCCTGCTGTCCTGCAATGAGCTTCGCTGATTCAAAATGCTTACGCTTGAGGACATCACGTACGAGTAGAGGATGTTTGGACATAATTTAGCACCTGCCCTTCGAATGTACAATGTCTATTTTATTATGTTAGATAAATCAGAAAATTTCAATATTAACTCGATTAATAGGGAAAATGGTGATAGATCAAAAGACATCAATGATACATGATTGGAGGTCATTATATGGAGCGAAACGATCAGTTCACACATACCTTACAACAAAAGGATCATGAAAACGTTTGGCATCACATGTCTATGCATAATGACAGGGCGCCCATAATCATTGAACAGGGAGAAGGCGCATGGATTACCGATAGTTTAGGCAATCGCTTTTTAGATGGCATGTCAGGCTTATGGGCCGTTAATGTGGGCTATGGACGTGAGCCTCTTGCCAAGGTTGCCTATGAGCAGTTGAAAAAGCTTTGCTATGCTCCTTTAACACAAAGTCATGAACCTGCCATCCGACTTGCTGAAAAAATTAATAGCTTATTAGAAGATGACTATATGATGTTTTATTCCAATAGCGGCTCTGATGCCAATGAGGTGGCCTTTAAAATAATACGCCAATACCATCAACAAAATGGGGAGGGGACCCGCTATAAAATCATCGCTCGCTATCGGGGCTATCATGGTAGCTCACTTGGGGCATTAGCTGCCACAGGGCAGGCATTACGAAAATATAAGTATGAGCCGTTAACACCTGGTTTCTTGCATGTTGCCCCACCAGATCATTATCGGCGTCCAAAAGGGCAATCGGTTGAGGCCTACAATATAGCGTGTGCCCGTGAAATGGAGGAAAAGATTATTTGGGAGCAAAAAGAAACGATTGCCGCTGTCATCATGGAGCCACTGATAACAGGTGGTGGTGTTCTTATCCCACACCCTACATATGTCAAGGAAGTCGAGCGCATTTGTAGAAAACATGGCGTATTACTTATTATCGATGAAGTAATATGTGGCTTCGGGCGAACAGGGAAGCTCTTTGGTCATCAACATTTCGATATTCGACCTGATGTCATTACTATGGCAAAAGGATTAACGAGTGCCTATCTACCGTTATCCATTACAGCAGTACGCAAAGATATTTACGAAAAATTTAAAGAGATGGATGGCTATAGCCATTTTCGACATATTAATACGTTCGGAGGTAATCCAGCAGCCTGTGCAGTAGCTTTAGAAAACATTAAAATTTTGGAGGAAGAGGGCCTTGTACAACGAGCAAGAGATTTGGGTATTCAATTCCTACATGATTTGCAAGACTTATTGGAGCTACCTTTTGTTGGAGATGTTCGTGGCCTAGGCTTACTTATTGGCATCGAACTAGTGGAAGATAAACAATCCCAAACACCGGCAAAGCCAGAACTAATCGCAAAAATTATCGCTGATTGTCAAGCAAATGGGTTAATTGTTGGGAAAAATGGCGATACAGTGGAGGGCTTCAATAATATCATTACGTTAAGTCCACCACTTTGCTGTACCGATGAAGATGTTGACTTTATGGTGGCGGTATTAAAAAGAGTATTTGCAGCTAATGCATAGCAGGAGGCGATTCCCGACGTGTGGAAGCACGGGGAATCGCCTTTAGTATTGTCGTTTATGACCTTTTTTCACTTCTTCCCAATCTATTTCTACATTATGCAAAACACGCGTCAAAAGACTGTGGATGCTGTCGATTTCCTCTGACGAGAACCCTTCGAGTGCACGCGCATTAGAGTATTCACCTTCCCGTTTTAAAAAGGGATAAATGTCCAAGCTTTTTGCAGTTGGAAAGAGTAATTTATTTTTCTTATTCCCCTGCTCAATACGTTTTTCAATAAAGCCCTTTGTCTCTAATTTTTTAATAGCTCGTGAAGCAGTAGTGCGATCCACCTTCAAAAGCTCCGCGACCTTTTCCTGAATGATGCCAGGGTTTTCACAAATTCGAATCACATATAAATATTGTCCCTTCGTTAAATCTAACTCCTTAAATTCAATATTACTAATTGAATCTAATGCTCGTGCAATCGCGCCTATTTCACGTAAGATTTCCTTCATTTTTTAATCCTCCTGAGATTTTTGTTGTATTTGCAATAAAAATCGTTCTATACTAATAGTATCATCTTCAACGTGAAATTGCATCTAAGGAAGATGGTGATGCAGAAGAAGCTAGGAGGAATAGTCATGAGTATAAAAAAGGTAACAACTGAAGCAGAATTACAAACAGCGTTTGATTTTCGACGTAACGTTTTTATCGAAGAGCAACAAGTCCCAGAGGAAGAAGAATATGATGAATTTGATGCGCTTGATGCACCATGTGATCATATTCTTGTCTATTACAACGAGCAACCTGTTGGAACAGGTAGACTTCGAGTAGTGGAGGGCTATGGCAAATTAGAGCGTATTTGCGTTTTGGAGGAATACCGCAAATATGGTCTTGGCAAAGAAATTATCGTTGGTTTAGAACAAATCGCACGAGATAAAGGCCTAACAAAAGCAAAGCTAAATGCCCAATCCTATGCAGAGGGCTTTTATGAAAAATTAGGCTATCAGCGTGAAGGTGAAGAATTCATGGATTGTGGCATCCCTCATATTCTAATGAAAAAATATTGGTAGTCATTTTTC
>NZ_DAMDAY010000109.1:0-15143 GCF_032093475.1 Lysinibacillus sp.
GGATCTACCGGGTTATTTGGATCTGGTTTATTCGGATCTACCGGGTTACTTGGATTTGGTTTATTCGGATCTACCGGGTTATTTGGATCTGGTTTATTCGGATCTACCGGGTTATTTGGATCTGGTTTATTCGGATCCACCGGGTTATTTGGATCTGGTTTATTCGGATCTACCGGGTTATTTGGACCTGGGTTTCCTGGTTCAACTGGATCTGGAGGTGTAACTGGTCGTGATGGCTGAATTGTAGCCTCACATGTATTACCTACTGTAATTGTACCAATAATTGTTTCACCATTCTCTTTTACAATATACTTGCCTGGCTTGATAATTGAATTGCTAATAACAATTTGGCCTTGGCTATCTGTTGTAAATTCTGTTGAACCATTTTCCTCTACAGCAATCCCATCTTCACCTGCAATTGTAACTTTTACACCTGCACGTGGCTGCCCATATGCATTGTTAATTGTTAATGTGAAATCTGGACATGCTGGCGCAATTTGTAACTCTGTTTGACAAGATTGTTTATAGGATACTTCAATTTCACCTAAGTAAACTTTGTTATCAAACACATCATACACACCTGCTGGCACATCTTGTGAAACAAATGTAATGCGTCCATCTACATCTATACTTGTTGGAATGATGTTACCTGATTTGCCCTTAATGACTACGCTTTGACTAGCTGGCACTAATACATCGTTATCATCTTTTAGCTCTACAGTAAACTGCGGACACGCTGGTGCTGGTTGGATTGTATGGGCACAGTTTGTATCAACTGCAAACTCATCAATCTTTTTACCATTTTCATACACTTCATACTCAGCTGGCGGAAGACCTGTAGGTGGAAGGTTAACAAATACTACTTCTCCATCTACATCCGTTTTACCAGTGAATGCTTTATTAGAATTTTGTTTGTCAACAATCTCTATAGCTACATTTTCCCGCGGCTTACCATCCACATCATTAATTGTTAATGTAAATGTTTCACACGCTCTAGCTATTGTTAATTCAACCTCACAGCCAGTTGTATAATCAATTGTTACTGTGCCTAAATATTGTTTACCTTCATATACTTTATACGTACCTGCTGATGTTGTAGATGGTAATATAAATTTGCCATCACTATCTGTTGTTTCTGTAGCGAGTATAGTATTGTTCGAATCTTTTACAGTTACTGTTACATTTGGACGTGGACTGTTATTTTCATCGTTAATTGTAATTGTTACTGATGGACAAGCTTTTGCTTGCTGTACCTCAGCCTTACAATCATCCCCATACTTCACAGTAATCTCTGCATTTTCTAAAACAATACTATCTGCTCCGTTCTTTACTTCTACAGTATATAATCCCGCCTGTACAGCTTTTTCTGAACCACCTGTGTCAGGTCGTTTCACTGTGAATTGCCCATTTGCATCCGTTGAGCCTTGAGCTATTTCTATGCCGTTGCTATTCAATAATTTGATGTCTTTACCTGAGCTAATTGGATTACCATTTGCATCGTTCACTGTAATTGTAAATTTAGGACACGCATTTGGATCAGTAACACTTTCGATATTTTCAACAACATATGGTTCTCCACCAACTAAAATATCGAATTGTGCGTTCATCGTGACTTCAAATGGCTGAATCTCTTCATAGCCTGTTGGTGTCACTTCTCTTAAAGTATATTTACCATAGCGTACTTGCTCGAATGCTACCCTACCATTAGCATCCGTTACACCTTCAGCAAGCTTAACTGTATTATTTTTATTCCATAACTCAAATGTTACGCCTTCAAATACTTCTCGCACTCCTGATAAAGGATTTACTTTAAACTTGTTCAGTTGAATAGTACCTCTAGTAGCTGAAGCAGTTGAATCCGATGAACTATACTTAAAGAGTTTTGAATCTCCATCCTGGTCAGTTGTGCCTGCTGCTGAAGCTCCTGCATAGCCAATAGAAGCCACGTTACTTATAGTTTCTCCAGTGTTGCCATCGCCCATAAAGAAAGTTGAATACGTAACAATATAACCTTTATCGTTTAGCTCTCCTAAGTCAAGGCTAAAGCTGCCATCTGGATTTATAACAATCTCATTTTCATTGATAGTAATAGTATTTCCAGTTACTAAATCACCTTTTTCATTCAACTTAATTTCTTGCTTTTTAAATGAATTTGTTAATACTTTTTGATTAGCAGAAGGTTTATCTGTTAATACAATATTTCCAAGCTTAGAGTTAGAAGCATTAACTGTTACTGTCCATTCGATAATATCTGCTGCTGGACGAGGAGCTGCTGATTTTGTAATTAATTCATTTGCATGATTACTAATTGTCGCTATTGCATTATATGTGTAATTACCATTATGTGGCGTATCCAACACTGCACTATTTGTATATTGACTTGCATTGCCACTACTTTGTCCATAAATATCATCAGCATCTTTTGTTGTATACTCTACTAAATATGCTTCATTGTTTTCACTTGCATCTAGTCCTGAAAATGTAATAACAAAGCCTGTTACTTTACCATCCATTACTGTTTCGGAAACAGTCCATTTAGATGAATCCAACTGTGGCTGACCAGTTGTTGTACCTTCTTCTGTTGTTAAATTCAATCTTGTAATTGTGATTTGCTCTTTTAATGTTTCACCATTTGGAACAGGGATATAGTGACCTGCACCTAATGTATCCGTTAATGTAGCTCTATCAATATCTTGTTTATTAATATTAATACCTACACGCCAAGCAAATTCCTGTGTATTGTTATTTACCTTTACCTTCTTATAACCATTATTATTTGTTGGAGAATCTTGGTTAGGTGAATAGTCTGCTGTTCTACTAGCTTGATTACCAGTACTTTCTACACCATCCCAAGTAACTTCTGCTAGATTACGATACATAGTTGCTACATTACCATTTGGCTTAATATCAAACTTTGTTTTGTAGTTAATAGTAATTGTACTTCCTGCTGGAATCGTATTCGAAAATGTTACTTTAAAGCCTTCATTACCTGCTGCTGGAGCATTGCCGCTTTTATCTGTAATAGCATAATCTAAAGAGCCTGCGCCTGTCACATTATAAAATGTTGAGTCGCTCCATTGCGTCAATGTATGCTTTAATGTGTCTCCAGGTTTATTTGTGGTTGTAAAGTCGTCTTCAATAACAAGGTTATCCAAGTTTTTCTCAGCCTTAATTGTTAAAGTCCAATCAATTGTTTTCGTTTCATAGTCAATTTTGCCACGTGATTTATTAAAGATTTCTGGTGTAAGATCAACAGTGGCTATATCTGATCCACCATCTCCTCTTGTGACAGTATTTGTAACCGTACCTTGATTGGCATCTGTTACAAACTCATCTTCTAACTCTGTATTATAAACAATTTTAAATGCTGATGTTACTTCACCGTTTGGTCCTGTAGTGTTTGATGGACTGTCAAAATCTATTTTAAAATCATAATCATCTTCTGTTAAAGTATAATCTTTGCCTTTTGTTAGAAGTGTAGCAGATTGTTCAGTTTGACCATCATTTGATAGCGTCACACGATATACTTTAAAGCTTGTGTAGTCAATTTTATGTTTTCCTGTAGTATCAGAAGAAGTTGTTAATGTATCTGTTAATATAGCTTGAGCTGCAGGAATTTTTTGACCAAGCCAATTGTACTTAATTGTCCATTCTGACCTATATTTATCACCAGTTCTTGCTTTATCTAAGCTAGGACCATACTGCACAGTTTGAGTGCCATCCGCTGTCGTTGTTGGAATATTAGTTCCTATCAATGTAGCTGTATTCTTATACGTCATGCTTGAATCTGTTGGATCAGCTGTTACGACAGTATTGTATGTTACTTTGTATGCATAATTCCCATCTGTTAAATTAATAGGAAATGCAGTTTCTAATATCGTCTCAGGTGTACCGGGACTATTTGGATTAAAACCATTTAAGCCTACTTTATAGCGCTCAACTGTAATATCTCCTGTTAATGCATGTTTAATATCTGGTACATCATTTAAACTTGCCCCATTCAGTTTTTCTCCACCTGTATTTACCCAAACTGTCCATGGAATTGTCACTTTACCATTTGCATCACGTTTAATTGCAGCGGCACTTTTTTTCAGTAAATCTCCGTTACCTAACGGTGCAAATTCAAATGGTAAGTTAACTGTTGTTCCACCTTCAATTGGAATAATTAGTGTTTGCTCAAGCTCCTCTTCATCAGCAAAATTACCAAATTTAGCTACGAAGTCAAAAGTAATATTCCCAGCTTGCGCCTCTTCAATATCACTATCTAGGAAAACTGTTACCGTCTTTGTTGCACTGTCATATGTTGAATGATAGCTCGCATATTCTGTTGTTCTTGCAACATTGAAAGAGCCTGATGTGAATTCTTCAATCATATTGGCCGGGAGTTGGAATGTAAATGTAGAGCCTACTCCATAGTTCTTTGTTGGATCTACTGCAAAGCTATAATTTAAAGTTACCTGATCACCTTTTCTCGGCTTTGGTCCTGAATAGTTTGCTAAATCAGTAGCATCTCGAATTGGTGTACCATTTAGTATTAAATTCTTAAACGACATGCTAATATCAGCTTGCATAGATTCAGGTGTAAATGCAAGTGGCATCGGTGTATCAGCTTGCATAGGCTCCTCAAGCTGCTCTTCCTCTGGAGTTACTGCCTCATCTGTTTCATCCGTTTCAGTATCTGTATCCTCTCCAGTCTCAGTAGCACCTTCTTCGTCTGGTACAACTGGTTCAGAATCATTCCCCACTTCTTCGTTACTTGGTTGTGATGGTTCTGTTGACTCTGCTCCATTATCAGTACTAGCATCTCCTTCTGGTACTGCTGGTGTTTCTGTTGGTTGTTCTACCGGTTCAGCTTCATTAGTCAGTTCTGACTCTTCACTAGTACCGCTACCTGTATTCGTATTTTCTATTGGCCGTATGTCATTACCCTCATCTGCAAACACTGAAATCGGCGAAAGTACTGTTTGGAATACGAGTAGCAATAAAATTATTGCTATGTTTAGTTTTTTTAAGTTTTTCATGCTTCTCTCCTTTTCTAAGTTCAGAGAGATACCTGTGTGTTTGCTGACGACGTAGGCATTCTTTTAATATTCATTGCTACAAACAATAGGTCGATCCCTCTTTTCTTCATTTTGATTGTCGTCAAAGTTGATTACCTTGCAAAAAAGCACATTAAATAGGCAATAACGATTATCCAAGAATATAATATAAATAATTATGTTATCGCCCATTACTTTAGATTCACATAATCGACATTCTTCACCACCCCTAGGATTATAGAATTATATTGTATTAGTGATAACTGAACAAATTCTAAACAATTAAGGCTTATTTACTTATGAAAAATTAAATATTTTCCATTTGATTTATATTTATACATAAATAAAAACAGTAAAAGAAAACTCAAATTGAGTTCTTTTACTGTTTCTTCACAATAATTCAGAAAATTTATTTTTTTATATACAAATTTTTATACATTTAATTTTTATTTTTGGCCTTTCAACAAGGCTAGTATTTCTTCTTTTACAATGGAATGTGTAGTAGTATCCTCTAAAAAATCTAATGGAAAATAGATTTTATGATCTCGCTTCATACGTCCTGAAATAGAATCAACTATAATCGATTCTCGCGAAAGCTCCCGTAGCTCACCATTTTTCATTTCTAAGAATATCGGTACTCGTACTTCTTCTTCTCCAGGTCTGTAAAAATCATATGGCAAATCTGCCGTTGTATCGTGCACAAGATAATAATCTGGGTTCAAGTCAGCCTGTTTGAAAAGCTCTTGGAGTTTTTGATATTTATCTAACTCGACTCCAGGGTCTAAATCAATGTACTGAAATAGCTTACGGTTAACAAAGCGGCGACTTAAATCACTTAGAATAGCATCATCCTCTTGCATCCATAGCTGAAAATATGTAAAAAGTATACTCTCGTCTAACGCAAGATAATCCTCTAGTGTGATAGCATTACGGAAAAATGCTAGAAAGTGTGTAGGTTCATGCTTAAATGTATAACCTGCTAAGCTTAATTGTTTTGCTCGTTTAAGAATATTATTTAAAATTACTTCTGCGCTACGGGACACTGGGTGGAAATAAATTTGTAAATACATCTGATAGCGACTCATAATATAATCTTCCACTGCATGCATACCTGTTGCTTTTATTACCACTTGGTTTTTACGTGGGCGCATTACTCTTAAAATCCGCTCCATATCAAAGTGACCATAGCTAACACCTGTAAAATAAGCATCGCGCTGCAAGTAATCCATACGATCCGCATCGATTTGACTTGAGATTAAACTGATCACTTGCTTATTTGGATATGTCTTTTCAATTACTTGCGAGACCTTTTCAGGAAAATCATCTGCTACTTTTTTTAATACTGCATTTACTTCCGTATCGCCCAATAGTATTTGCCTTGTATAATATTCATGATCCAGCTCAAAGACATTTTCAAAGGCATGTGAAAATGGTCCATGTCCTAAATCATGTAAAAGGGCTGCACATAATACTAATAGTCGCTCACCTTCATCCCAATCAGGGCGACCTACGAAAATATCGTCTACAATACGTCGGACAATTTCGTAAACACCAAGAGAATGGCTAAAGCGACTGTGTTCCGCTCCATGAAATACTAAAAATGTGGTACCTAACTGACGAATTCTGCGTAAACGCTGAAATTCTCTTGTACCCACTAAATCCCATATCACCTGATCTCGAACATGTACATACCGGTGAACAGGGTCTTTAAATACTTTCTCTTCTTGCAATTTAGCGTCTGCATATGTCATTTGGATAGCACCCCCATTTTGTTATAGTTCTATTATATGCGATAAATCTAGGACTAGCATACTTATTACCTTTTTTCTATAGATACTAACAACCTTTTTCAGCTATAATCCAATTTACCCCAAGTTCTATTGGTCTAATATTTATAGCCATCTAAAAATAAACAAAAACAAAAGCTATCCCTAACAAGTAGAGATAGCATGATGTTTTACTTATTTCTTTAATTTTGCTAAAACCTTTTCCATAAGTTCTTCTTCTGTTAAGGCAGCAACAGGTCGGCTATTTACAAAGGTAAATGTTTTTTTGCGTCCTGGACCACAGTAAGAATGACAGCCTATTTCGATGGTTGCATCAGGATCGATTTCCTTTAATTTTGGAATTAACGTTTTTAAGTTAACGGCCTGACATTCATCGCAAACTTTAAATTCGTTTGCCATTTTGTCAACAACCCTTTCTATATAGTATTTTTAAACAAAAATATCGCTCTATTGAACGCATGACCTTCACATATTTAAGTATGCAGCATACGTACAAACCTACATCGGGTATTGTATCGCATTTTTCCCCTTCTATTCAAGCATATTTCCTTCTACATAGATGAATAAAAGGTTAAAAGATTGGTCATGCTAGTCTTAAATAACAAGTTACCAATAAAGGTGGGAGGATTTAAAAAATGAGTAAAGTAAGACAAGATGCTTGGTTAAAAGAAAACGATGAATTATTAGCAGAGGCGGTTATTCGACATGTAACGGAAGGTAGCACACAGCTCAATGCCTTTGAAGAAGCTGGTGATGCATTGAACCGTACTGCTGCAGCCTGTGGTTTTCGTTGGAATGCGGTTGTTCGTAAAGAATACGAGGAACAATTAGCAGAAGCAAAGAAGGAAAGAAAAGAGAGAATGCGAGTGTTGGGAGCACCAGCAAGACGACGTGCTTCTAGTATGTTTACAGTAAATAGTAGTGCAGCAGAAGGAAAATCAATTCCACTATCTGCTCTTTCTCTTGATATTGTTATAGCCTATTTACTACGTTTACAGCATTCTGGTGAAGTAGGAAATGAATCTTCAAAATGGAGACAGCTTGTACATGTAACATCTGAGAAAAATAAAAAGCTAGAGAAAACTATTACAAAACTAGAAGAAGAAAATCGAGCGATTCGCAAGGATTACGAGCAATTTGTTCAAATTATGAATCGCGCTAGACGACTTGTTACATTAGATGAAGAGGAAGAGCGAATTGCGCCTGTTTTCAAAATGGAGAAAAACGGCAACCTTGTAACAAGCAGCTCTATTTATCAATCAGAAAATGGCGATGCGCTTAATTAGCAGCATCGCCTTTTTTATGTTTCATATAATGAGTCTATGACTTTCGTTCAAGCATTTTGGCATTGCGCTCGAAAACACGCTGTAAATAAAAACCGTATAGCTTTAATTCCTCATTATCGAAAGATTGAGGACGAACTTCCTCAGCTAAATGATGAAGTAGTTGCTGAAGACGAATGACAACCGCCTCTACTGTTAAATTTGGATCGACAAGTTCTGAAAGCGAAGCCATGACTTCAGGCACAATTTGAGGATACACAAACTTTGTCTCTGCCTGTTGCAAACTTTCCTCATAAAAGTCACGAATAAGTGCAGCACGTTGTGAGCCGCTTCCTTCAATACATAAATAGATTTGAACAGCTACTCCTTGGCGTAGACGTCTTTGTGAAATGCCTGCAAACTTTTTCCCTTCAATACTTAAATCATAAGATCCTGGACAATAAGAGCCTACTATTTCATAAGCCTCAATTTTAGTAGCTACTTCTGGGAACAACCCCTTCACAAGATCTACCATTACATCATAGCCATCATTAATGCTAAGTGACTGAGTTTGTTCAGACAATATAATAGAAATATTGAGAACTCCTTCATCTAGCACCACCGCTAATCCACCCGAGTTACGAACGATAGGATGATAGCCTCTAGACTCTAGTAATTCCATACCTTGTTGAACATAAGGTAAACGATGATCTTGAATACCAAGTACAACCGAAGCCTCATGAACCCAGGTACGAATTGTTGGCGGCGAAGTTAATTGCCCAACTAATTGACACAACGTATCATCTGTCGCAAATGATTCTAACGGTGATCTTTGCTTTGCACTAATCGATTGATCATAAAAACGCCAAATTGGCTGTTGTAACATACTTTTCATATTGGTACTCCTCTATCTACATCTCTTCTCTTAGCATACATTATCTCTAGTTGGTGTCAAATTCGTGAACTACTATCATGAATTTAGGGATTTTGTACAAACTATGATAAACTAATTTTTGAATGGTATTCACTTATAAAGGAGTGTTTTCAATAATGAATGAAGCAGCAATTACATTAGATGGATGGTATGCTTTACATGACTTCCGCTCAATCGACTGGGCTTCTTGGAAACTTGTTTCTGCTGAAGAACGTCAGGCAGCAGTAGAAGAATTTATTGCTTATTTAGAAAAGCTAAACAAAGCTGATATCGCAAAAACAGGTGCACATGCATTTTATGCAATCGTTGGCCAAAAAGCTGACTTTATGATTATGACATTGCGTGAAACAATGGATGAGCTACAAGAGCTTGAAGCAGAATTTAATAAATTAGCGATAGCTGATTTTACAATTCCTACATACTCTTATGTATCTGTTGTGGAGCTTTCTAACTATTTAGCCGGCGAATCAAATGAAGATCCGTACCAAAATCCACATGTACGTGCACGTTTATATCCTGAACTTCCACGTGCTAAATATGTATGCTTCTACCCGATGGATAAACGCCGTCAAGGGAACGATAACTGGTACATGCTATCAATGGATGAGCGTAAATCATTAATGCGTTCTCACGGAATGATTGGCCGAGGCTATGCTGGTAAAGTTAAGCAAATTATTACAGGTTCTGTGGGCTTTGATGATCACGAATGGGGCGTAACATTATTTGCTGATGATGTGCTACAATTCAAAAAATTAGTATATGAAATGCGCTTCGATGAAGTATCTGCACGCTACGGCGAGTTCGGTGAATTCTTCGTCGGAAACCTACTGGATAAAGATAAACTGGTTAAATTCTTAACTGTTTAATACCAATTAAAAATGCGAGTCCCTGCTATGGACTCGCATTTTTAAATTTCGTTTTCTTCAGCATTCTCGGATTCAAATATTAAAATAATGATATGAATAAAAAATCCAGTAAGAATCATCAGAAAAATCAAATACCCATTATATGGTTGATTGTAGTATTCTGCTATTGCTACTGCCAAAAAAGCACTGATAATAATGGCTACAAACATACTAAAAATACGCATGGATACGCTCCTTCATAAATGCATATATTATTTCATCTTTAGTATGTCTCGGTTAATAGTTACTATACTTGTTACGTAAAAGTTTTACGTCTAGGCAATATTCACCTTTTTTGAGGATATATTCTTATAACGCTTCGCCAGATCCAAGATAAAAAAGCGCCATCCCTCTACGATGACACTTTCTTATCCAGTAGATTTTAACCTCCACATACTTCCTTAAGAGCTTTCATCCTTTACCTTTAAAATTAAAATAACCGTTTGAATAAAAAAGCCAATCACAATAATTAATATAAAGAGGTACCAATGGAGTGGCTGTCCATAAAACTCTCCTAGTAGAAAGGCTAATACTGCACTTAATAAAATCCCGAACCAAACCCCAATTTCCATTACCCATCACCTCACATGTATGGAATACACATGCAATTCATTTCACGTTCCCCTATTTCTATCTTTTTCTATTTACCCGTTTTATCTAAAAAACTATGGAACTTGTAGGATTATCAATTAATTTATGGGCATTTGTCGTTATTACTACTATATGCATACTAACTTTGATGTGTGATTGTCTTTCTTATCAAAATTGAACATGTCTACAATACCCTCGTGCATATACTGTCTGCGAGGAGGTATGAAAATCGCTGTTATCAAGACGAATGATGCACAAACAGCCCTACTAGCAAGACTTATGCGTGCCGAAGCAGAAGGTGAAGGAGAGCTAGGCATGTTAATGGTTGGGAATGTTGGTGTTAATCGTGTAAGGGGTGATTGTTTAGACTTTGGTGATATTCGAACAATTGAGCAGATGGTTTATCAACGTCCAGGAGGCTTTGAAGCGACTCAAAAAAGTTATTTTTATCAACGAGCACGTGATCAAGATATTCGGTTAGCAAAACGGGTGATTCAAGGCGAACGATTTCATCCAGCGACCCGCTCCTTATGGTTTTTCATGCCTGCAGGTGAATGTCCTGCACAATGGTATGGCCAGTGGAATACTGGCAGATTCAAATCTCATTGCTTTTTCTCGCCAACTGAACAAGATTGTCCTCAAATTTAAAAAGAAAGTAGGTCGATAATTGATGATGCCTTATTATTGGACACCAACAACGCAACAACAAATGACTCCTCCTCCAGTGACACTTCCAAGCGGAAGACCACCTGGTCGCGAAGAGTCCTATATAGAAAATATTTTAAGATTGAATCGAGGAAAACCAGCTACCTTCCATTTTTCTTTTGAGCATGCAGTAGAACAGGGAAAAAACACAAAAACTGTGCGTGGTGTAGTGGAAGCCGCTGGACGGGATCATGTCATTATCCGTGAACTTAAATCCAATCATCGTTTCCTATTCCCTATGATTTATTTTGATTTCGCTGAGTATGATGAAGAAATGGCTTATTTTAATCAGAATCCATAATTGTATTTTCTAGTGTAAAAATCCGCAATACGCTCACTGACAAATGGTCAATGAGCGTATGCGGATTTTTTATCGTTTACTCGATTTCATTTCCTTTCAAATACGCTAATGTTGCTTTACCTAAAGTTTTTGCAGCAATCAGCATGGCACGTTCATCAAAATCAAAGCGGGCATGATGATGAGGATAGGCCGTTTCCCACTCTGGCTTTTTAGCACCGGTGAAGAAGAATGTACCCGGTACTTTTTCTAAATAATAAGCAAAATCCTCCCCAACCATAAACGGTGGACATGTTCTTACGTGCGCTACACCTGGTACAGTTGAAGCTAGCTCAGTCACGAAATCGGTTTCTTTCTGATGATTATAAACAGGTGGATAGCCTCTTGAGTAGCGATACTCATAGCTTGCCCCGAATGCAAGGCAAGTTGCATTTAATACTGCTTCTAGCTCTCGCTCTATTTGTGTCCGCACCTCTTCTTCAAATGTACGAATTGTTCCCGCCAGTACCACTCGGTCAGCAATAACATTAAACGGATTAATTGCCTCGAAATGACCGATTGTTAACACAGCTGATTTTAATGGATCAATACGTCTTGAAACAAGCTGTTGAGCATTGATGACAAATTGTGAGGCAAGGGTTACAGCATCAATGGAGTGATGTGGCTCTGCACCATGACCACCCTTTCCTTGGATCGCAATTTCTACTTTATCAGCGGCAGCCATAATTGCGCCATCTTTCACTAAAATTTCTCCTAATGGTGTAGGTGCCCATAGATGTGTACCAAAAATAACATCTACCCCATCTAAACATCCGTCCTCTATCATTGGCTTTGCTCCACCTGGTGCCACTTCTTCAGCATGCTGATGAATAAAAACTACATTGCCTGCTATGTCGTCCTTCATCGCATTAAGTGCCTTAGCTAACCCGAGCAATGTGGCTGTATGACCATCATGCCCACAAGCATGCATTATTCCAGGTACTTTAGATTTATAGGGTATATCATTTTCCTCTTGTATAGCTAAAGCGTCAAAATCAGCTCGCAATGCTACTGTTTTGCCAGGTTTATTACCGTGTAATATGGCTACTACACCACGCCCCCCTACACCTTCACGAACCTCATGGCCCAATTCTCTATGAAAAGCAGCTATATAAGCTGGCGTCTTCTCTTCCTCAAAGGATAATTCAGGGTATTCGTGTAAGTGCCGACGAATTCCTACCATCTCATCATAGTAACGATCTATGAATGTAAATAGTTTTTCCATGCTTCCACAACCTCACTTTTTATATTTTCAACATATTACAAGTAATAGTAGTGTACTATAATAACTTGTTAAATGAATACGATTTACATTGAGAGTAATTGTTTATAACAAAGAAAACTCTCCTACACATAGTGCAAGAGAGACATAATTCATTAGCGAGCATGTTTTAGAGCAGATAAGATAATGAGTAACCATCCTATTAAAAATAGGACGCCACCAATCGGTGTAATGGCACCCAACACTTTTATACCACTTATTGCTAATACATATAAGCTACCTGAAAAGAAAACAATCCCAAGGTTAAAGAAAATACCTGCCACATTTAATTGTTTCACTTCACCAAATAGTTTAGAGCTCATTAGTAGGCCAATAACTAGCAAGCCCGTAGCATGAAACATTTGATATTGGACTGCGGTTTCCCAAATACCTCGACTATATTCATCTAAAACTTCCTTTAACGCATGTGCACCGAATGCACCAAATGCCACTGCTAATAGGCCGTGAAGAGCACCTGACACGATAAATCTTTTCATTTCTCGTTACCCTACCTTTAAAATGGATTAAAAATCAAAAATGGAATCACCATTTGCTCCATCTTCTTCAATCTTTGAAGTATATAAAGTTGATGGTTTTGACTCTGCCACAAGCATTTGTGGTAAATGCTTAGGAGGTGTGATTGATGCGGTATCACTTGGAGAATCTAACACCACATCACATAATGCTCGAATGGCTATAAGAGCTTCGCGAATTTGTTGATCATTCCCTGCATTTTTTGCACCAGATAATTGTTTTTCAAGTTGTTGTATAACGGCTTGATAAGGAATCATTACATTCTCCCACTTTCTACTTTTGGTACAAATTTCAAACAATCCATACCTGAGGATTGTTTAACGACAACGGATGGTATTTGCTTTGTTTTAAAGCCATATGCTGCACAAGCTCGTGGGGTTTGTGGGTCCCAGGTTACTTTAAAGAACTGACACTTAAAACAATTCACCTTCATCATCGTCCCTCACTTTCTTCTATAATAACTGTATCATGATTTGTAGAGGGTATAAAGCAAACGATTTGTGCCAATCTATGCTAAACACCAATCAATGGGTTGCTTGCCCCACTCCTCTAATTGCTGGTTAATTGTTGAATATGGTTTACTTCCAAAAAATCCTCGGTATGCACTTAGAGGGCTCGGATGTGGCGCCTCGAGGATGGCATGAGGTGTTTTATATTTTCGTATCAGCTGTTTTTTTCGCTGTGCTGGTTTACCCCAAAGTACAAAAATAAGTGGTTCTTCCCTAGCTGCCAATTGATCAATTACTGCATCGGTAAATTGCTCCCACCCTTGATCTTTATGAGAATGTGCCTGTCCCGCTCGCACCGTAAGAACCGTATTTAAAAGCATGACACCTTGCTCTGCCCATTTTGTTAATGTTCCATTTTTAGGAATAGGACAGCCAATATCATCTTGTAGCTCTTGAAACATGTTTCGTAAGCTAGGTGGATGCGGAATACCTGGCTTAACTGAAAAGCTTAAGCCATGTGCTTGATTTGGACCATGATAAGGATCTTGTCCTAAAATCACTACCTTTACATCCTGGTAAGCTGTTGTATAAAATGCATTCATTACATCATCCATTGGTGGATAAATAGTTTGTGTGGAATATTCATTTGCTATAAATTGGCGTAGTTGTTGATAGTATGGTTTTTCCATCTCTTTAGCGAGTATTTCTTGCCAATCATTCGGGAATACTTGTTTCATCGTCCATTAAGCCCCTTTCTCTTCTTACAACGGTACAAAAAATTAATCTTGAATTCAAGCGTCATTTCAAACTGACCTTATATAAATATCATATTCTGGCTATTTTTATAGAATCAGATTCAGACTATACTAAATGGTAAATTTAATTACGATAAAGGAGATCTTTTACATGACTCTAAAAAAAACATTAACAATTGCTGGTTCAGATACATCAGGCGGAGCTGGGATGCAAGCCGACCTAAAAACATTTCAAGAGCACGGTACATATGGTATGGTAGCTTTAACAGTTGTCGTAACAATGGATCCGAACGGCTGGACACATCATGTTACTCCACTCCCAACAGAGCTTTTACAAAAGCAAATTGACACAGCTCTTTCTACAGGTATTGATGCCATTAAAACAGGTATGTTATCAACTGAAGAAATCATTCGTATTGCTGGTGAGGCTATCGCAAAATCAGGCACTACAAATGTTGTCATCGATCCTGTGATGGTATGTAAGGGAGAAGATGAAGTCCTGAACCCTGGTAACACAGATGCTATGATACAACATCTTTTACCATTAGCAGCAGTCACAACACCTAATCTTTTCGAGGCTGGAC
>NZ_DAMDAY010000110.1:0-11799 GCF_032093475.1 Lysinibacillus sp.
AGAAGCGCTCATCCAGGTGATGACTCCGCTCATAGCAAGGTGAGAAGCGCTCATCCAGGTGAGGACTCCGCTCATAAAAGTGAGAGAAGCGCTCCATCTGGTGAGGACTCCGCTCATAGAAGTGAGAGAAGCGCTCACTCAAGCGAAGACCCCGCTCCAATCAGTGAGAGAAGCGCTCCACCGAGCGAAGACCTCGCTCACAAAAGCAAGAAACCGGCTCGAACGTATGTCAAACCTGATCCATTCCATTCAATGGTAGGAGCTGCTCGAAAATTTATCCATGTAGGACACGCTGTTGCCATTGTGTCATATATCTCAAATCAAGCCGAGGCAAACGACATGGTGTCGTTGGCTGTTTCATCGATAGAGGGTCAATTAAGAGGGACCTAGCTTTATGTTTGAATGATCCTATTGAAAGGTACAATCCGTCCTGGCAATAGGATTTTCATTATAAAAAGATGACTAGGGGGATGCTTGTGAGGAAGTATTGGTTGTTGTTGATATGTCTGGTTGTATTGTTTTGTGTAGCTTGTAATGACGAATCATCGAGTGAGAAAGCATCGGAATATCGTGTTGTGTATTCAGGGGAAATTAAAACGTTAAATTATTTAAAGACGTCTGAAACAAATGAGTTTGCGGTGGCAGCGAATATGGTGGATGGGCTCATTGAATATGATCAATACGGGGTTGTCCAGCCAGGGCTAGCCAAAGAGTGGTCTGCAAATGAGGATGCTACCGTGTGGACGTTCAAATTGCGAGATGATGCTAAATGGGTTACACATGAGGGCAAGGAATATGCAGATGTCGTAGCGCAGGATTTTGTTGATGGCTTACACTATGTCCTGGATGCGAAAAATGAATCATCAACTGCGTGGATTGCGACAGTAGTAAAAAATGGGGAAGCATTCTATAACGGTGAGATGACTGACTTTAAGGAAGTTGGCATAAAGGCGCTAGATGAACATACAGTAGAATATACTTTAGAGGCACCAACACCTTATTTCCTTTCTATGTTGAACTATGTTTGTTTCTTCCCGGTAAATGGCCAATTCATTGCGGAAAAAGGGGAGGATTTTGGTACAACGCGTGAAAACTTCCTTTATAACGGCGCCTATATTTTAGATAAATTTGAGCCGCAAAATGAGCGGGTCCTTGTTAAAAATGAGACGTATTGGGATAAAGACAACGTATTAATTGACCGCATCCGCTATAAATACAATAAAGAAGCGGCAACGGTAGCGCCAGAGCTATTTTTACGTGGAGAAATCGATTCAGCAAGTATACCAACTTCAATTATTGACGAATGGTTTAAAGACGATAAGAAAAAATCACAGGTTCGTCAAACACAAAATAACTTCTATACCTACTTCTATGCTCTCAACTTTAATCCACAATTTGACGCACAATATGAACCAGATAACTGGAAGGTCGCAGTCAACAATAAAGAATTCCGAAAATCATTATTCCATGCCCTTGATCGTGTGTCTGCCATGTTAACAGTTGAGCCTTATAATCCGGCAGATTTGCTAAGCAATACCATTACGCCGAAGAATTTTGTTGATGTTGAAGGGGTGGATTATACACAGTTAGCGCCACTAACGGCGATTTCCAATGAGGATTCCTTCAACAAGGAGCTTGCACTTGAGTACAAAGAAAAAGCGAAAACAGCCTTGGCGGGTAAAGCGACTTTCCCTGTCAAAGTATTAATGCCTTATAATGCTGGAATTCCAGATTGGGCGAATCGTTCTCAAGTAGTCGAGCAGCAAATGGAAAAATTACTAGGGACAGATTATATCGACATTATCGTAGAGGCTGGTCCATCGACAGGCTTCTTATCAGAGGTGCGTCGTCCAGGTAAGTTTGCGCTGTTAGAAGCAAACTGGGGCCCTGATTATGCAGATCCATCTACGTATACAGATCCATTCACAGTTGATGGTACTTACAATAAACCTGAATTAGCAGAAGGTTATAAAGAGGCTAATGGCAAAACGACTTATCAAAATCTCGTGGATCAGGCGAAAGAAACGATTGATACAGCCAAACGTTATGAGCTATTTGCCAAGGCAGAGGCCTTTTTAATTGAAGAAGCTTTTGTCATTCCATACTCAGTAGGTGGTAGTGGCTATGTGGCTTCCAAATTAAATCCGTTTGAGGCTCAGTACTCACCATTTGGTGTAACAGCGGAGAAATTTAAAGGACAAAAAGTGCTGGAAAAACCAATGAGCAATGAAGAATTTAAGAAAGCCCTTGCACAGTGGGAGCAAGAACGTGCTGAAGCTTTAGCCAATGCTGAAAAGTAGATGTATTTTGTAGATGAACAAGGAGATACCGAAGCGTATAGTCGGCATCTCCTTTAGTCTTTTGGACAAAGGAGGATGGCGCGATGTTGCAGTATATAGGAAAACGACTCTTACAATCCGTATTAACCCTTTTTATTATCATCACCATTGTCTTTTCTTTATTACGGTTAATGCCAGAGGAAGGGTATTTAGGAGCGGCAGCGGATAAAATGTCACCCGCACAGCAAGAAGTTTACTTAACAAATCTAGGCTTGCGTGATCCATTGCTAGTTCAGCTAGGGAACTTTTATAAGAATTTGTTGCAAGGGGATTTAGGAAAATCGGTCACTTATCGCACGGATGTCCCAGTCGTTACGATTATTGGTGATAAAATTTCGTATTCTCTGCTCTTTGGCTTAGGCGCAGTGGCTTTATCGCTACTGATTGGGGTGCCATTAGGGATATTAATGGCCTATCGCAAGGGGCGTTGGCTGGATCGGCTTGGGACAGGCTATATCGTTTTTGTCGTTGCTGTCCCAGCTGCCGTGTATTACTTGGTTATTCAAATGTATATTACAGAACTTTTCCAGTTACCGATGTTGTTTGATGAGTACAGGCCGATTACATGGATACTTCCACTAACATCAATGGCACTAGCACCAACAGCCTCCTATGCGATGTGGATGCGACGCTACATGGTGGATGAACTGAACAAGGACTATATTAAGCTGGCGAGGGCGAAGGGTGTAAAGGAGCGTACATTAATGTTTAAGCATGTGTTACGTAATGCCTTTATTCCGATGGCACAATATTTACCTGCCACGATATTGTTTACAATTACCGGCTCTATTTATATCGAATCGCTCTATTCCATTCCAGGAATGGGAGGCTTACTCGTGGATGCTATTCAGCGACAGGACAATACGATTGTGCAAGGTTTAGTGCTAGTATTCTCTTCTCTTGGCATCATTGGCCTTATATTAGGGGATATTGCCATGGCCCTTGTTGATCCACGCATTAAATTAGGCAAGGGAGGGGGAGTGCGTTAATGGGCATGTATTCAAATGAAATCAATAATATTTCGAATAAATCCCGTGAAACCTTGTTTGACTTTGCGGAAGTCGATGCACGTCAAGCAGAGGAAACTGGTTATTCAAATTACTCTTATTGGCGCTCTACATGGCAATCCTTTTTGAAAAATCGACTGGCTGTCTTTTTATTAGTCGGTGTGCTCATTATTGTCGGCTTTACCATTCTCCAGCCCTATTTACCAGCGCAAAAATCACCGACTGAAATATACCTAGATGAGCAAACAGGGATGCAGGCACGTAATATAGCCCCGAATGCAGAATTTTGGTTCGGCACAAATTCCATAGGACAGGATTTATGGTCACGTATTTGGGCGGGCACACGGACATCCCTCTTTATCGGCTGTGTTGTGGCTTTAGTGGAGGCAGTAGTGGGGATTACAATCGGTACGCTGTGGGGCTTTTCAAGGAAATTAGAAGCACCAATTACACAGCTTTATAATGTTGTGGATAATATTCCTACAACGATTGTCCTTATTTTAATGTCTTATATATTACGGCCAAGTATTTCGACTATCATTATCGCCATGTGTATAACGGGGTGGGTGGAAATGGCTAGATTTATTCGCAATCAAATTGTGATTTTACGAGATCGCGAATACAACCTTGCCTCTAAATGTTTAGGCACACCGGATTATCGGATTATCCTTAAAAATCTATTACCCTATTTAATTTCTGTCATTATGTTACGCATGAGTCTAGCAATTCCCTTTGCGATAGGGGCCGAAGTATTTTTAACGTATATTGGGCTGGGGCTACCAATTAGTGAGCCTTCCTTAGGAAATTTAATCAATGAAGGGCGCGTACTTATGATGTCACCAGATTTACGCTATCAGCTTATTTTCCCGAGTATTGTGTTAAGTGTCATTACTATCGCATTTTATATTATTGGTAATTCCTTTGCAGATGCAGCCGATCCAAAAAACCATGTGTAAGGAGATGAAGCAAGTGACCTCGAAAAAATCGCGCATTTTAGTTATCCAAAATTTAGTGATTCAGTTTACATTACGTGGTCGTGTATTAACAGCTATTCGGGATATTTCCCTCGATCTTTACAAGGGAGAAAGCTTAGCTATCGTGGGGGAGTCAGGGTCAGGAAAGTCCGTGCTAATGAAATCTATTATGGGCTTGCTTGACAAAAACGGTAGCATTAAGCAGGGAAGAATCATTTACAATGCACAGGATTTAGGCCAGTTTACGACAGAGCAAGAATGGCTACGTATTCGAGGAAAGGAAATTGCGATGGTCACACAGGACCCGATGACATCGTTGAATCCGCTCAAAACTATTGGCAAACAAATTGAGGAATGTGTCGTCCTCCATCAAGGCTTAAGGGGCAAGGAAGCGTATGAGGAAACATTAAAACTTCTTACGGATGTAGGAATCAATGATGTAAAAAAACGCTACAAGCAATATCCGCACGAATTTTCTGGAGGGATGCGCCAACGTATTGTTATTGCCATCGCGATTGCCTGTAAGCCCAATATTTTAATATGTGATGAGCCTACGACGGCTTTAGATGTAACCATTCAGGCACAAATTTTACAGCTCTTAAAGAATCTTCAGCAAAAGTATGGCTTAACAATCGTCTATATTACACATGATTTAGGGGTTGTGGCGAAGGTTGCTGACCGTATTGCGGTGATGTATGCGGGCGATGTCATTGAGGTTGGGGAGACCCATGAAATTTTCTTTCATAGCAGGCATCCATATACATGGGCGCTCATTTCCTCCTTACCTCAGCTTGGCTCCAAGGGGGAACAATTGTATTCCATTAAGGGCACGCCCCCCAACCTTTTTCAAGAAATAAAAGGTGATGCCTTTGCGCCACGCAATCCATATGCCTTAAAAATTGACTTTCTGGAGCGGCCTCCTTTTTTCCAGATCAGTGACACTCATTATGCGCGAACATGGTTGTTGGACCCATTGGCCCCAAAGGTAGAGCCCCCTGCAGCCTTACAAGCATTTTTTGCAGAGGGGAGGCAGTATGCTAATGATTGAGAAAGAAGTGCTAGTAGAGGTAAAAAATTTGAAAGTTGTTTTTGGTAAAGGGAAAAATAAATTTACAGCCATTGATGATGTCAGCTTTCAAATTTTTAAAGGTGAAACGTTTGGCATTGTAGGTGAATCAGGCTCAGGGAAAACAACTATTGGTCGGGCAATTATGCGCATCAATGAGGTGACAGAGGGACAGATTTTGTATCATGGCAAAAGTATTCAAGGAAAAATCCCTAAAGAATGGGATAGAGAAATTACGCAAAAAATCCAAATGATTTTCCAGGACCCCATGGCATCTCTGAATGAACGAGCAAAGGTAGATTATATTGTTTCAGAGGGGTTATATCCTTCAAAAAAATATAAAGATGAGGCAGAACGGCAGCAAAAAGTGCGCGATGCATTATTGAATGTAGGGTTACTGCCAGAGTTCTCAAGCCGCTTTCCACATGAGTTTTCAGGAGGACAACGCCAACGTATCGGTATTGCTCGTGCGTTAGTGATGGAGCCTGAGTTTATCATTGCAGATGAGCCAATATCCGCCTTAGATGTCTCCATTCGAGCGCAAGTATTAAATTTATTAGCAAGTCTGCAACAGCAAAATCATTTAACCTATTTATTTATTGCCCATGATTTATCGATTGTCCGTTTTATTACGGATCGTACAGCGGTGATTTACAAAGGGAAAATTGTCGAGCTAGCGGAAACGGAAAAGCTTTTTGCTCATCCGCTTCATCCTTATACGAGGGCCTTGCTATCAGCCGTCCCGGAGCCCAATCCATATAAGGAGCGAGAGAAAGTAGTGGAGGTCTATGACCCGTCACAGCATCGTTATGATCAGCATCCCCCCTCCTTCATTGAAATTGAGGATGGCCATTTTATCTTGGCTAATGAAGAGGAGCTAGCTGATTATCGCATTTTACTGAAAATGGAGGGAACGAAATGATTCGTCCGAAAGCATTGAAAAAGGGTGACACAATTGGTCTTATAAGTGCTTCAGGGGCCACACCACCAGAAAAGCTGCAGCCAGCTATTGCCAGTATTGAAAAGCTTGGACTAAAGGTTGTCGTTGGAGAGACCTGTCATGCGAGGCACGGTTATTTAGCAGGTACTGATGATTTGCGTGCGGCAGATGTCCATCGAATGTTTAGTGATCCAACGATTGACGGTATTTTTTGTATACGTGGGGGATATGGGGCCACGAAAATTTTATCCCAATTGGATTTTGACATGATTAGGGCAAATCCTAAAGTATTTGCAGGCTATAGTGATGTGACAGCCTTACATATAGCGTTTAATCAGCTATGTGGCTTTGTCACCTATCATACGCCGATGCCCTCGACTGAATTTATTCGACAAGAAATGGATGACTTTACATGGCAATCCTTTATGCAACAAGTAATGGACAATGAACCAAATGAGTTCTACTTAGCAAACCCTGCAGCGCAACCAATGACCACGCTCGTTGCTGGAAAAGCTTCAGGTCAGCTTATCGGTGGAAACCTAACATTAGTCACTGCCTCACTCGGTACACCTTATGAAATAGATACAAGAGGTAAAATTCTGTTCTTAGAAGATATTGATGAAACGGAGCAACGAGTTGATCGCATGCTAACCCAATTACAGCTAGCAGGGAAACTAGATGACGTGGCAGGCATTTTATTGGGAGCCTGGACAGAGTGCGGACCTGAAAATCCCGAAAAGCCTGACCATAGTTTATCATTACAAACGATTTTCGAGGAAATACTTGTGCCAGTAGGTAAACCTATTCTGGCCGATATAGCTTGTGGCCATTGTTTACCAACGATGTCGTTACCTTTAGGAAGAACGATTACGATGGATGCGGACAATCAACGAGTCCAGGTTATGAGGTAGGTGTCCTATGGAACGAAAGATTCACGAGATGATTCAAGCATCACCTTATGAGGTACATCTATTTGTAAAAAATCTAGCAACCAATCAATTTCTAATTGGTCATCAGCTTGAGCATTCATTTTCAAGTGCTAGTTTAATAAAAGTTCCTATTCTTCTAGCTTTCTTATCGTCTATGGAGGACAACCATCTTGCGCTTGATTCTACGCTTTCCATTGCGCCGAACGATTGGGTGGATTTCAGTGTAGTGAGCGAACAACGTCTGACGCAAAGCACTGTATATGAGCTGCTTGTATGGATGATTATTACTAGTGACAATACAGCCACGAACGTCCTAATTGATGTAGTAGGAATGGATTTTTTAAATGAATATTTCCACAGGTTGGGTCTACAGGACACCTTGCTACAGCGTAAAATGATGGATGTTGAGCGCCTCGCAAAGGGCATAGACAATTGCACGTCAGCTCGGGATATGGCTCATCTCTTTACACGTATTTACCAGCAAGATGTGTTGTCCCCCGCATACAGTAAATTGGTCATTGATATTTTAAGTCGGCAGCGTATACACGAGTCCTTAAGGCGCTATCTCGTGGATGATATCAAACTTGCACATAAAACAGGAGGACTTGATACCGTCGATCATGATGTGGGGATTGTTTATAGTAGTGCTATCGATTATAGTATCGGTGTTTTTATCACCAATGTGACGAATAATGAGCAGGCACGCCAATTAATTGGTCGTCTATCAAAGGTTGTTTATGAAGAGCTAGTGGAGCGGAGGAAGGAGGGAATGTAATGAAGGCTATCGTAACAGCAATGATTGCTAGTTTACACGCTATGCCAACTTCAACGTCTGAAGTTGTCGATGAAGTGCTTTATGGGATGACAGTAAAGAGGATCAGGGATGTCAATGAAGGTTGGGTATATATCCAAACGGCCTATCGCTATGAAGGCTATTGTCAGAAGGCAGACTTACTAGTAGACGAAGTACTAGTCTCTAAGTGGGAAAGGGAAGCACAGCATATCATTTTTCAAAGTTTTGCGGATGTATTACAGCAACCACGTATTCAAAGTTCGAAACTAGTAACACTTGTAAGAGGCTCTTCCATCTGTGTTGTGTCAGAAGAAAATTTACCGGAAGAATGGTCAGCTGTACAGTTAGTGACAGGGCAAAGGGGCTATGTTCGCACAAAATGGCTACAGGCAAAAATGACAGAACGTTCGGTTTCCGAGCAGCAATTTCGAGAGAATGTGGTGGCAACTGCGTTAAGTTATTTAGGAGCACCTTATCGTTGGGGTGGCAAATCACCATTGGGGATTGATTGCTCTGGTTTGTGCTCGATGGCTTATTTGCTAAATGGTGTGACGATCTATCGAGATGCCAAAATTGTAGAGGGCTTTTCGATTGTGAAAATAGCTAGAGACCAAATGCAAAAGGGCGACTTAATTTATTTTCCAGGTCATATTGCTTTATATATGGGGGATCAACTTTATGTTCATTCTTCAATTGGAGGGAATGAAGTGTCAATTAATAGTTTAGAAGAAAATCACCCTCTCTATCGGCATGATCTAGCTACGACCATTTTAGAGGTAGGTTCATTATTTCAGGAGAAGCTGTGTAACTAGGCTTCTCTTTTATTGGGTGAAATGATAGTGTCGGAAGAAGCATGGTCAACAGTCAATCACCGATTAGAGTTCTATGAGGGGGAAGGACAGAAAAGACACGAGTCTTCACCGTATAATACATCATTAAATTTTTGGTCCATTTTTTAAGGTCGTCCATATTTTGCTCATAATGAATGTCAGGACATTGACAAGAAATAAAGCGACTAGCTGCCATAGTCCGAGTAAAAACGTTCTCATGTATAATTCAAAGGTCGCCTCACCTGGGGGCATGTGTGGATAGGGGATTAGTTGACTGTAGTGCCAAACAAAATAACAGGCTAAGGAAGTACCTGCTCCTACATAGATAAAGGTCCAATGAATATAGGATGTTATACGAAGACGACAGCTCCATAGTAGAAGATTTATCAATAATATTAGTAGTGGAAACAGCCAAAGTTGAAACATGCCTTCGGGTATATCTACGGCATAAAATTGATTGTAGCTTAGCTGAATGATTGGCAATAGTACAAGATTGACGATGATTAGACTGACTAGCTGCATGCGCTTCATTGGATTCAAACCCTTTCGTCATTTTACATTTAGACGTGGTGAATAAGATTTGGTTGCCAACAAGAAAACCTCCATACACCCGCAGGCGAGATGGAGGTCTTGAGTTAATAATGATAAATATTTAATTGTTGACCTGCTTCAAGGCGGTCTGTTCGAAGCTGATTCCATTGTTTAATAGAGGTTACTTTCACATTATAAACCTCTGCAATCTTCATCAACGAGTCCCCGTCAGCTACGGTAATGGTTTTCTTATCTTTGACAGGGCTATCATATTGTTGTAGATCATATTTTGCGATAAGTGTATTTAATTTTTCATTGTATGAAGAATCGGTAGCATAAGAGCCTGTTAAAAACTTCGTTGCATCTGTATAGGCAGTTGTGTTGCTTTTAAAAACGCCCGCATAGAAATCTTTGTTCCACGAAACCCCATTACGCATTAATTTGACATAATCCTGCATCGATGCCTCATAGGAAGGGTATTTGCGGAAGGCAGCCATGATTGTGGATAGATTACCTGAACCATCATCCTCTGTTGTTTCAAGAGTTACGGAATTATTTTGGTAGCTGCCTTTCATTCCGAATAGATTATAGTTTGGAGCAGAGCCAAGTCCACTTTGTCCATGCTCACTTTCTAGGATTGCTTGTGCAATCATGACGGAAGCATATAGGTCATTTTCAGCACCAAGATCTCGTGCTGTTTCAGCAATCTCTCCAATAAACTCCTCCACACTTGGACGATCATCGACAACAGGCTCTTCTCTTTCAGTCGTATTAAATAACTGTGTCACCATATAAAACGAAATACAAATAACGACAACGGTAATCATGAGTCCTTTTAAAAAATTAAGCATATATTTCATCGTATGCTTGATGTTGGTCGTGACCACATCTCCCTCCCTTCTATCAAAGTTTAGCTATCTCTCATTATTACAGAGAGTGAAAGAGAAATAAAGAGATGTCTTGATTAATAGATTCCATCATTAATAGAACGTCCCTCAACATAATTAGTTCCTCATTTTTTATCTTCCCGCATGACATAATAGATTGGTAGAGACAAGCATAATGTAATAGAAAATGGTAGTATTATTTGTAAAACAATGACCAGCTTGAAAGGAAGTTTTGATTGAATACTATTTTTTCTGTGACACAAAAACAACTATATGATTTTCTTTTAAATGTAGCGCCTATACGACCAGTATTTATTTGGGGAGCACCTGGCATTGGGAAGTCGGCAATCGTAGAAAGCTTTGCGAGTGAATTAGGAATGCCATGTGTGTCTTTATTAGGCAGTCAGCTAGCACCCGAGGATATCATCGGGGTTCCACAAATAAAGGATGGCTACAGTGTGTTCTGTCCACCAAAAATGATTGCTCGAGATGAACCCTATTGCTTATTTTTAGATGAATTAAATGCTTGCTCACAGGAGGTACAAAAAGCTTTTTATAGTCTTATACATGAAAGAAGAATTGGGGAATTTCTATTACCAGAGGGCACGATTGTGATTGGAGCAGGGAATAGAGCGCAGGATAGTGCGATCGTGAAGCCGATGTCCTCGGCATTAATTAATCGTATGGTCCATGTTCAACTTAGAGCCTCTCATAAAGATTGGCTCGAATGGGCCTATGAACATGAAATACACCCATATGTGATTGAGTATGTTCAAATGCGTCCCGATCATTTATGGAGTGAACCACCAAAAACTGAAGAACCCTTTTCCACTCCAAGGTCTTGGCATATGCTAAGTGATTGCCTGTATGCCTATGGTAACAGTCTAGATGAACAAGCTATCGATATTTTAGCGAGTAGCTGCCTATCTTCGCAAATTGCAAGTCAATTTAAAGCCTTTATTAAACAAGTGCAAAGCAAATATGATTTAGCCAAAATCATCAATGGTGAATTACGATGGCCAGATCGACCTGATGAAAGAGACTTACTCTATTTCATGGCGCAGTCCTTCCGCGCGCAACTAATCAAAGAGCTACCGAGCGAGCATACGACTTTGAAGGGAAATCAACAACAATTAGCATTCCGTGCCAAGGATTTGATCAAGGATTTAGCTTCGATTAGCTTAGAAATTGCACAAATGGTCGTGTCTGAGCAAAAGGGTGAAGCCTTACCAGCCTGGTTTATGCTTGAAGTGATTAGAGATTTACCACGTTTAGTAGCTAAGAAGGATGGATAAATTATGGCTAAAAAAAAGAAAACATCGAAGCAGGAACATAAAAATGAGACATCAATTGCTCGAGGACATGAAATGGTCGCCACCCATCCATTATTTGAAGTGTTATGTAATGCCGTTTACATGCAATATGAAAATATGGCACAAAAAGATTGGGCTTATGTGTCGAGTACAGGGGTAATCTACGTCAATCAAGATAAAAAAGGGCAGC
>NZ_DAMDAY010000110.1:11809-14777 GCF_032093475.1 Lysinibacillus sp.
CTTGGCTTACAGCATCACCAACCAAAAAAAGAGCAGCAGGATCTATGGAATATTGCTTGTGACTGTTATATCACGAAATTTTTAGCAGAACTCAAATTTGGTCAAGCACCAAAAGAAATGAATGAACAACTTGTTGAAGCCTTTACCTCTGAGGAAAAATTGTATGATCGATTTCTACGAGAGGGTGTACCTGCTCATTTTAAAGGCTATAGCACAATGCCAGGACAAATGGATTTTCTAATTTCAAAAAATAAAACACAGTACATGTTTAGCGGCTATCGCAACTATGGCGAATTATTTGCAGAGGGATTAGCTAAAGCTGTGCAAAGCGCCATTCGTGTAGCGGGAGGTATAGACAACACACTCGCAGGCTCGACGAATTTGACACAAGCACAACGGGCAAAAGCTTGGTTTATGAGCTCCTATCCATTATTTGGCGCATTAGCTGCCGATTTTACGATTATCGAAGATCCACTTGTTTGTACAAGGATGGACATCTCGATAGCAGCCATCTCGGTTGAAACAAAGGAGATTTACCTAAATACGGCCATGGGGATGACAGATGAAGAAATGCGATTTTTAATAGCACACGAATTGCTTCATGCTGGATTAAGTCATACTACACGGAGACAAGGGCGTGATCCCTATCTCTGGAATGTTGCTTGCGATTATGTCATAAATGGCTGGTTAATCGACATGAAAATAGGGGAGATGCCAGCGTTTGGTGGACTATATGACCCTGCATTAAAAGGGTTATCTGCAGAAGCTATTTATGATCGCATTGTTACGGATATGAGGTTGTATCGTAAATTAAGAACCTTTCGGGGGCAAGGAATGGTGGATATTATAGAAACGAAACCGCCAGACTTTTGGGAAGGAAAAGTAGGCGTTGATTTGGACGCATTTTATAGAAGAGCATTGAGTCAAGGGCTAAGCTATCATATGGCGCAAGATAGGGGGTACTTGCCACAAGGACTAATCGAGGAAATTCGAAGTCTGTCACAGCCGCCTATTGCCTGGGACGTGGAATTAGCAAAATGGTTTGATCGCATGTTTCAACCATTAGAGAAGGTCAGAACCTATGCACGCCCCAGTAGAAGGCAAGCATCGACACCTGATATTGCAAGACCAAGATGGTTTCACCAAAGTGGGGAGGAAGATGGGCGTACATTCGGAGTTATTATCGATACTTCTGGCTCTATGGATCGTGCCTTACTTGGCAAAGCACTCGGGACAATAGCAAGCTATAGTATTGCAAGAGAAGTTCCACTTGTACGTGTCATCTTTTGTGATGCCATTGCCTATGATGCAGGCTATATGGCACCAGAAGAGCTATTAACAAAAGTAAAAATACGGGGCAGAGGAGGCACAGTGTTACAACCTGGGGTCCGCTTACTGGAAGAAGCATCCGACTTCCCCAAAAATGGCCCTATCCTTATTATTACGGATGGACATTGCGACCGTTTAACGATTAAAAGAGAACATGCCTACGTGCTACCCCAAGGAGCTAAGTTACCATTTGTACCAAAAGGTGAGGTATTTAGAATGAAATAATGTTCATAAAAAGTAGAACTCTCTAGCATTAGAGGGTTTTATTATTTAATAATAAAGGAAGGGACTGCTGGCATGGAACAAATTATATAGTAAAGAATTTTAATTATTGATTAAGGGGCTTCTTACTATTTTTACGAACATGCTAATGACGATTCAATTTGTACGGGGTAGGGTCGTTACAGAACAGGAAGTGAATCAGTAGTTGACTAAGGGCAGTGCACGGCTTCCATTCATTCTGAAGGTGAAGGTGTGACATTATTGTTGTCCGATCAGCTAGCCAAGAAAATCTAAAAAGATTCGTGAAATGTTTATTTACTGCTACACTATACATAGCGATTGTGTGCGTACGGGCAAGGTAAGTGCCTTACGTTTTTCTGCTTTCAATGCAATTCTGTATGAGTTGAACTGTCAGCCAGGAGATAGACTGGAGTATATAGAGGAAGAGGAACCATAGCAATAAAGAAGGGATTTTAACAATGTTGGCTTTTATTTTTTTATTACTCGCTATTATAGCAGAGGTTTTTGCAAGCTCCATGCTAAAGCGCACGGAGGGTTTCACTCGGATTTGGCCATCGATTGGTGTGGTGGTGGGCTATGGAACGGCGTTTTATTGTTTAGCCTTAACATTAAAAGTCATTCCAATTGGTACGGCCTATGCGATATGGGCCGGTTTAGGGACAGCCTTAACAGCTATTGTTGGGGTTGTCCTTTATAAGGAAATATTCAATCGCAAGAAGGTACTAGGGATTCTCTGTATTATTATGGGTGTCGTAGTACTCAATCTTGCAGGCAGTCATTAGGAGGCACCATAGAATGAAAGGCTATTTATTTTTAACACTCTCAATCATAAGTGAGGTCTTTGCCACAACGATGCTCAAGCTTTCTGATGGTTTCACTGTGCTGGTCCCATCATTAGCGGTGGCACTTGGCTATGGGATATCATTTTATAGCCTATCCTTATGCTTAAAAACAATGCCATTAAGCTTAGCCTACGCCATCTGGTCTGGAGTTGGCACAGCTTTAACTGTCATGGTCGGCATTATAATTTGGAACGATATTTTTAATCTCTACTCTGCGATTGGCATTGCTCTAATTATTGGAGGGGTTATCTTGTTAAATCAAGGGGATAAAAGGGAAGACGTGGCGGATAGCCGGCTGAAATCGAAGGATAGCCCCGCAAAAAAGCAGGAATCTAGCGTGTAGACGGATAGAGATGGAAAAGTGATGGAAAGCCGTCTGAAATCGAAGGATAACCCCGCAAAAAAGCAGGAATCTAGCGTGTAGACGGATAGAAATGGAAAAGTGGTGGATAGCCGTCCAAAAGCGGTGGATAGGAATAGAAAGGTGGCGGATAGCCGACTGAAATCGAAGGATAGCCCCGCAAAAAAGCAGGAATCTAGCGTGTAGACGGATA
>NZ_DAMDAY010000110.1:14877-15062 GCF_032093475.1 Lysinibacillus sp.
GGAATGGAAAAGTGGTGGATAGCCGTCCAAAAGCGGTGGATAGGAATAGAAAAGTAGCGGATAACCGGCTGAAATCGAAGGATAGCCCCGCAAAAAAAGCAGGAATCTAGCGTGTAGACGGATAGAGATGGAAAAGTGGTGGATAGCCGTCCAAAAGCGGTGGATAGGAATAGAAAAGTGGCGGA